>JAHJNE010000511.1 GCA_018820995.1 Gammaproteobacteria bacterium
AACAAAATTGATTACCAATTAGAACTTTCCAATATGGTGAGTTATCATAGTTGAACGGGATGCCGGACTTCTGCGCAGTTCTATGAGTTCGGGGTACAATAGGCGCAAGTACATGTATTACCAATGGCAAGACTTAAAGGGATACCAATCATGAAGAAACGCAGACGTTTCTGGACAGTTGTTGAAAAGTTAGAAGCTTTGATAGACAAAGGAGTTTACCCTGCAGGGAGCCGACTTCCAGCTGAACGAGAGCTTGCTGAGGCTTATGATGTCAGCCGTCCGACCATACGCGAAGCAATCATAGCACTGGAAGTCAGAGGGAGAGTGGAAGTAAAAACAGGTTCAGGCGTATATATCACTGACTCTGCTGGATCAGACCCTTCACCTAAGTCTATCAGCGCATTTGAACTCACCCAGGCCCGGGCATTAGTAGAGGCAGAAGCGGCTGCTTTAGCCGCAGTTACAATCCGGGAAACCGAGCTTTCAGCGCTCAAACAGGCGCTGGATGACATGTTGTCTGCAGAAAAAGCAGATGAGGCCGATCAAAGATTCCACGAGATCATTTCCAGAGCAACACGCAACAATGCCATTGTTCTGTCCATTAACACCCTTTGGAAAGTCAGACGGAATGAGCCGCAAGTAATTGCCGCTTATCAGGATGTATGCTCGCAGGGTGCAGAGCAACGTATCAAAGAACATACCGCTATTTATGACGCCATTGCCAAACGTGACTCTTCAGCCGCAAGAAAAGCAATGCACAATCACTTTAACAGGCTGATCAACGCATTGTTCGAGGCGAGCGAAGCAAAAGCTTTAGAGGAGATCAAGCGTAAAACGGATGAGACGCGAGGATTGTATTCTATTTCCCACCTGACTAAGTAGGAACTGTTTACGTAACTCAACTCATTCCACATCCGGCACAGCTCTTTTTATTCCTGACAACAGGCTCTGACACAGAGCCTGTTTTTTTATCTTGCCACATACAAAAAAAAGCAAGCCATCAGGCTTGCTTCAACAACTTCTTGTGCTTTGAGATTGTCAGGACCGGTGAACTTAGACCAACCACCACCGGCCAGTCGCATTAGAACCTGTAGCTGGCACCAAAGGTTATCCGACGGTCTGTCAGTCCTTGGAAGCACAACAGCGAACCTTCGTTAATACATGACTGCGTAACGTTTTCTTCTGTCAGATTAACGGCTTCAATGCCAATATTGAATTGATCGTTTACGTCATAACTGATACTGGCATTGAGCTGACCTCTGTCCTCCTGGATAACAGGGAAGCCCCAGGGATAACTTGATGTACTACCAAAATCGTTTGAGCGAAACGCTTCCCGCCATGTGTAACGCATCCGGGCAGACAAACCATATTTCTCGTAATACAAGGTAAAGTTGTAGGCATTTTCAGATAAATTGAGTAAGCCCTGTACGGCAGTAACGTTCAGTGAGCCTTTACCACCTGTTGAAGCAGCAAAAACCTGTCTAGGACGACTGGCCGAGGTATTGACCGCCTCACCACCAGAGAATTGCTGAATGGTATAGTTTGCCACCACACCAAAACCAGATGCCCAGCCCAGGTCGCCTTCGAAAGCAGAAAGGTCATACTGGAATGCCATTTCAATGCCTTTTTGCGTGGTGTCTTTAGTGTCATTAATGATACTGGAGAATGGTACACAAACTCCGACGTCAGAGCTCACCGGACCAAACACGTTGATCAGTGCAATGGGGTTCCAGATACCGCCTTGCTCACACACTGGACCAACAATGTCACGATACCCTGTGACAGGCTCTGAATAAGGATCGTCTTGTTGACCCACATGTACATCCTTACGTGTTTTGTGGAAATACCCGATACTGACAACTGCGGCCTCAGCAAAATACCAATCGGCAGAAATATCATAAGATGTGACCACTTCGGGTTTTAAGTAAGGGTTACCACCGGCTACCGGCGGATTGGGGCTAGTGCTGAATGTGTAAGAACTTGAAAGGTCGCTAAAATTCGGACGGCGAATATCCTTACCAAAAGCGGCGCGCAGCACCAGCTCGTCGGTTACATCGGCGGCCAGGTTAATCCGCGGCAGCACAAAACTGTAATCACTTGAAGTGGTTTCTGCGGTTACGGCTCCGTTAACGCTGCGGTTCCCGGTTGAATCAAGATCGGTGGTTATATAACGGACACCTAGATTACCTCGGAACATGCCAGCTTCAAAATTTGCCTGAGCATACATTGCGTTGGTTGACTCACTGATATCATAAAAACCCGCAACCGATGACGTCGGTGTATTCAGTGGCCTTGAACCGCCATGGGCAGTAATTGCGTTAGCCAACGTGGTAAATACCCGATTAGGATCAGAGCCTACCAGCGCCGGATCCACCAGCAGAAAATCTTTAATATAAAGTGTTCTGCCATCTGCGGCATTAAAGTTATCAGGCCCGGCTGTCAGGATATCAGCAAACAAATTGCCACTTGGAGAATCCTTCATAGTGGACAAACTGAGATTTGAGCCCACTACGTTGGACACACTGGACGTCTTGTTATAGCGATAGCCTGCGTCAAGCGTAGTAAAAATTGACATATTCAAATCGTAACTAAGATCAATACGCGCGGCATCTTCGGTGTTTTCATTGGTATTATTTGCTAGTGCCACCGCTTGCAACCTGTAGTTGGCTGGGTCGAGCAAATCAGCGGGGGCAGGTGCATTCGCTGCGCCAAATGCAATCCCGAAGGCCAAGGCACCACCACTTAAGTCGTACTCAAACGGAACACCGTTATCGTTACCAGAACCAATTGCCGCATTGGGATTGACAAAGTTTAGTGTGCTATCAATTCTCGGGGTCGCAGAATCAGATGAAGAAGTGGATATCTCAGCACTTATTTTAAAATTCTCCCCCTGGTGTTCCCCACCCAACCGGAATATTTCGCTCTTGGTGGACCGGGAGCTGGTGTCACTGGATAAGCGTAAGTTGCCGTCTGAACCGTCTGACTGAACCGGAATAATGCCTTTAAGTGCGGCTTGGATGCTACCAAGGTCGACGCCATCTAAAGAGCCAAAATCAATCGTTTCAAATTCAGTGGGAACCGATACACCAACCAGATCACTCACCCCGGACGCCTGAACCCTGGAACTCTCCTCCCGGCGGTCTTGATCATTTACTATCGCATCAAACCAAAATTTGTTGCTACTGTTTGGCGCCCACTCAAAAGAACCAGCAAAATTCTTCGTCTCATATTCAAAATTATCGTAATCCTGGATAAGAAACTGAATGGGCAGATAATGGAAACTTTGTGCGCTGGCTAAACCACTGTCAGAACGGACAAGATTGTCACGGTCAGCTCGAGGGCGAAATGCTGTGACATCCTGTTCAGCGTAGCTCCCACTAATGACAAAACCAAACTCACCACTGTCAGTTTCCCAATTATCACCAAAGGTTCCTGACAAACGCGGTTTTACGCCATCGGTGGATAAACTGCTGTCTTCACCTTGAACTCTGAATGCCGCTAACGTTTCAGTTAACTCAAGTGGACGAATGGTTCTTAGGTTAATTGTTCCACCTACAGAGCCTTCAATCGTCTTTGCTTCTGACGCCTTTGTTACTTCTACACCTGCAATAATCGATGCAGAAACATCTTCAAAGTCAATACCACTTCGACCTGCCCCCGACCCCACCGTAGATACACCATTAATTTCAGTGCGGTTTGCATCAGTACCGCGAATTTGTACTCCAGTACCAACACCAGCTGAGCGTGTAATCTGGACACCAGTAATATTTTCAAGTACTTCCGCTAGGTTTTGATCGGGTAGCTTACCGATATCTTCTGCTTGTATAACTTCAACTAAGCTGGCCGCAGAACGCTTTTCGGCCAAAGCATTTGTTAAAGAGCCTCTGATCCCGGATACCTCAATGATTTCGATATCTTTCGATTCTGTCTCTGGCTGTTGGGCGTTAGCAGTGAACGCGATACCCAGCGCCGTTGTAGACAGTATTGCCAAGCTTATTTTTGATAGTGTGTGTCTCATCCTTATTCCCCGTCTGAAATTAAACTCAAATTACATTTGAGGCCAAAACTGCGCCCTCAAATTTCCTCCCCCAAGCCTGAATGCCAATATTCTGCAAAGAATAACTACCGGCAGCTTTTTAATATATTGCTTTATGTTTAGACCCGGCCAAGCCATTGGTCAACCCACAGGTTAACTTTTTGGCTGACATTTTGCTATTACCAATAGGAAAAAATAGAAAAAATCTATAACTCTGTTTTACGAACGTTAAATGACTATTCGAAGTGTCTTAGGAAGACATTATGGCTGGGTAGTTCATACAAGCTACCGATGGCAGGCTGATTAAAAAGAGATACAGGCATCCATCAAGAAAACTATTTGGTTGACCAACATTATGCAACTGGTCATTATATTTCAAACGAAAAGTGAGGCTAGGCTCACCACAAAGCCAGATGTATACCAGCATCTATCAATCATGCTTGTAGGAGAAAAGGTGATGTCTTGTCAGTCAAAAAGCATCCGGCAACTGAGCAAAGTAGTTATCGTCACAAGCTTGGCATTCGCTGTGGCCGCCTGCGGGGGTAGTAGTGACGCTAATGTCACAACCCAAATTCCGCCGCCCCCCACTGTGAGCGCACCACCTGAGCAATGCAGTAATCAGGTTTACCCGATACTATCTGCCACCGATGACATGACCGACGCGGCATACCCGGCAGCCAATGCCATTGATGGCAACACGACGTCCAATTCAAGATGGTCAAGTGATGATAACAATGCCGCGCTGACATTGGATTTGGGCAGCACAAAAACATTGGGTGCACTCACCATTAAGTGGTTTGCAGGCGATACACGTATCACGAGATTTTCCGTACAAACCTCTGCCGATAACACCAACTGGGCCACAGCATTGTCAGAAGCAAATTCCAGCGGCAGACACAGTGGCTTCGAATTGGTAAAAATTGCGTCATCACCAGCTCGCTTTATCAAGATAATTGGACTTGGCAATAACCAAAACCACAATAATGCCATTGTTGAAGTTCAGGCGCACCAGTGCCAGGACGCCGGAGGGAACTTCAGCGAGCGCTTCCCCAATGAATTGGGTATTGAGTTGATAGACTGGTACCTGAGTATCCCTACTGATGAGGACAACAGTGGCACCGCCGACTCCATTTCGGAAACAGACCTTGCAGACGGTTATACCAATTCTGAATTCTTTTATGCCTCATCTGATGGCGGCATTGTGATGCGCTCACCTAGTTATGGTTTTAAAACATCTGCCAATACCAGCTATGTGCGGGTTGAACTCAGGGAAATGTTACGCCGTGGCGACCGCAGTATCAGCACTCAGGGCGTGAATAAAAATAACTGGGTGTTTGGCAGTGCATCAGCACTGGGGAAAAAAAATGCAGGTGGCTTCGACGGCGATCTGAGGGTAACGATGGCGGTCAATCAGGTTACCACCACGGGAGAAAATTATCAGATTGGCCGGGTAATCATTGGTCAGATCCACGCCAATGACGACGAGCCGGTGCGCTTATATTATCGGAAACTGCCAGGAAATGAACGTGGTTCCCTCTATTTCGCGCATGAGAGCCGCGTTAAAGACAACGCAGGTCAAAACATTGAAACCTATGTCGAGATGATTGGCTCACGCAGCAACAGTGCATCAGACCCTTTGGATGGTATCGCCCTGAATGAGATTTTTAGTTATCACATCAGCGTCAATGTCAACTTACTCACAGTCACCATTAGCCGTGAAGGTAAGGCCGATGTTGTGGCCCATTATGATATGTCTGAGAGTCTATATGATCAGGATGGTCAGTACCACTATTTCAAAGTTGGCGTGTATAACGGTAACAATTCAAGCAATTCAGAAGAATTTGTCCAAGCGACGTTCTATGACATTAAAAACAGCCACATCGGTTATGCAGCCAGCGAATAATCGAGTAGGAGGCGGGATCACTCCCGCCGTCCTCTCACACCACCGTACATGCGGTTCATGTTAACACTGGAACTGTCGATGACAATCCAGCAGTGATACTAAACCCAGCTTCTCAAACAGGCTTTTCTTGAAGGCCTGGTTCATATGACTGGCTCCGCTATTCCACCAAGGTCCGCGTTGGTTGCAGGCTGATGCCCATGCTCTAACCTCATCCAGACCTGCTTTCATCAGTTGTTTGGCTCGGGTAAAAGGTCGTTTCCATTGTCGCCAGTAAAGGCAACGCAGTTTGCGCCTTATCCAGCCATTGCCGGGTGTGTAGAGGACTTACACCTCCAAGTCACCAGTTTGACTACCACAGTCAATCTGGTTGCGCTTACGCGCAACGCGCCATGCCTGGCGCACCAATGAAAAAGGAGGCGGGATCTCTCCCGCCTCCTCTCCTTTTATATCTCTGCAATCACACAGCACAGGATAAAAGGTTTTATTCAATCGCTACGATAGCCTCAGACGTTGCTGAGTTATACGGTGATACAGAGTTGTCCGTATCCAGAGAATCACCCTGTGCATAGGATTCGAAGTCGTCAGAAAATACCACACTGCTTCCCGCCGTGTCGGAGTAAATGACTAGGTCATCAACAGTAAATTTACCTGTCTCTGGCCGTACACCACCATTGTCACCGAACCGGAACGAAACGTGCGTCACACCACCGGTAGATTTGTTATTTGGCGTAAAGCCTTCAGCGACAAAACTGACCCCGTCGATTTCAACTGTAACCAATGGCGTTACCTCTAAGTTACCATCTGGATACTCCCAGGTGATGACCACATCCATAAATTCATCTAACACTACAGTGGCGGCCGACGTATCTATACCGGATGGGCTGCGAACCTCAAAGCTATCATCTTTGATACGCAGATCCAAAATGGCGCCATCATTATTGGTTGCAGAATTAAATAGCGTGATAAACGCATCACCATCACCTAATTCATCATCTAAGCGCTTAACCGATACGGTAATTCGACCTTGCGCCAGAGGACCTTTATCAGCAAGAGCATATCTTAACTCTCCCGTGTCAGACGCATCGGTATCAGTTATTTCGGCAATCTTATTGCCCGGTGTACCAGGGCCACCAGCGT
>JAHJNE010000512.1 GCA_018820995.1 Gammaproteobacteria bacterium
AAAGGCCTCTGCATAAGTGTTGCCGCCAGCTGCGACCGCCAGATGGGCAAACAAGCCAATGCTGCTGTTGGCATAGACCCGCTGTGTCCCTGCCGGGAATTGTGGTTGCCACTGTTGGTAATAGGCTAGCAAACTGGTTTTGTCAGTCACGCTATCCGGCATAAATAACGGCAGACCACCCGCAGTATATGTGGCGAGATGTTGCATATTAATCTGTTGCCACGGTTTTGCTGTCAATTGTGGCCAGTGTTTAGATACCAGATCCGTCAGGCTGATTTCGCCACGCTCCAGCGCCATGGCGCCAATCACACCGGCAAAAGTTTTGCTAATTGACCCCAGTTCAAAGATGGTGTCGGGCGTGACCACCCGATTTGCCGCGACATCGGCCTGACCAAAACTGTAATAAAAGGTTTTACCCTGCCACAGTACCGCGACTGCCATGCCGGGTATTTGTTGCGCTGTCATCAGCGCGCCAACTTGCTGACTGACCACTTTTTTTAAGGCAGCTTCATTTGGAATTGGGTTCTTGGTTTGCGCTAACGCGGCGCCGCTCAGGGCAATAGCAAGTAACGATATGAGCGCGCAAGGTGCAGCTTTGCGGTAATATGTGTGCATAAAATTTCCTTTGCAAAAATAAGTTAGGGGTTGTTGGTTGCCGGGCCAGGACTGTATAGATGGTGCTCTGATTGACTTCGGTGGACAAACGGTTAATTTAGGCATCAGCTGTTAGTAAAACTTACAGGAAGAGCATGACCCGTCGTTATATTCCGCTTAAATCACTACGCGCCTTTGAAGCCGCCGCGCGCCACTTAAGTTTTACCCAAGCCGCGATTGAGCTAAATGTGACGCACTCTGCGGTGAGTCAGCAGGTGAAATTGCTGGAAGAACAGTTGAACAGCCCACTATTTCTGCGGGTGCCACGGGGCTTGATGCTGACGCCTGCCGGCGAACATTTACTGCCGGTATTAAATGACTCTTTTGACCGTATTGCACAGTTGTTAGATTATTTTGCTGATCGCAAAATCCGCGAAAAAGTGAAAATCGGCGTAATTGGCACCTTTGCCGTCGGCTTTTTACTGCCGCGTTTAGCTGACTTTTATCAAAAACACCCGCATATCGAGCTGCAAATTTCAACGAACAACAACAGGGTCGACGTAGCAGCAGAAGGGTTGGATTACGCGATACGTTTTGGCAGCGGCGCCTGGCATGGCACTGCGGCACAATACCTGTGCGACAGCCCACTCACGCCACTGTGCGCACCGCACATCGCCCGGCAACTGCAACAACCGGCCGACTTGCTGAATTTTACGTTGCTACGTTCGTACCGTCGCGATGAATGGAATGCCTGGCTGCAAAACGCCTGCGGCCCACAACTCCCCCCGACGCACCCGGTGATAGTGTTCGATTCCAGCGTGACCATGCTGGAAGCAGCGCAATCGGGCATCGGTATTGCGATTGCTCCGGCGCGGATGTTCAGTCATTTACTGAGCACCAACCGCATCAACCGGCCTTTTAGCAGCGAAATCAGCTTCGGTAGCTACTGGTTGACTCACTTACAGTCACGTGAGGAAACCGGCGCCATGCGTGAATTTGCCCAGTGGCTAACTGCTGAACTGTTTGCTGACGATCAAACACTACATCGCTGACGATCTGAGTTACTTCCATTTATTTGAGTTGGCACCTTGCTATTTACCGGCAAAATGGCTGTGTATTATTTAAACACGGCAGACTATAAAAAAAGCAAGAAGGGAACGCATTTTGGCAACTTCAACCTTGGCAGAGGATCACTACAATGATTTTTCGGTCGTCGGCACCCCGGCTTTGATGCGGCAGCAGCCGGATCTTTGAAAAAATCAAACATAACCTCTTGACCTTACCATTGGGGGAAGGTCTACCTTGAATCATCGCTGCTGGTTTTTGACGATATGCGAAGCACCACCAGCGCAATGTGAAGCACTTTTTCACCACACTTTTTACCGGTCGTTTTTGTCGTGCAGTTTTAACATGCACTTTTACTATGAAGAGGTTAGCCATGAATCATCCAGCCGTTTTTAACATCAAAGGCATGTCCTGTAAGTCTTGTGTCGGTCGGGTGGAAAAAGCCCTGACCGCAGTGACCGGGGTCGAGCAAGTTCAGGTGGACTTGGCGGCAAAAACCGCCACAGTCACGGGTACCGCCAGCGAGAGCGATCTATTAAATGCAATACAGCAGGCTGGTTACCAAGCAAGCCAAACGGCCTAAAACGCTGCAACTACCCCGAGACTGTTGATGACCTAAAGCAGGTGAAGGGCCAAGCGATTCGATACCGTTCCAGCACCAGAAAACTTGAAAAGTATCAGCGGTATATTGCTTTGTGTGGTGCAAAGCACAAACAAAATCAGGGCCAAGGTGTAGGCTAGGGCACTGCCGACTGTTCTGCGAACAAATGAGGAAAACCATGAGTCAGTCCATTCAGTTAAAAATCGATGGCATGACCTGCGCATCTTGTGTCGGCCGGGTTGAAAAAGCCCTGGCCAAAGTCGCGGGAGTTGAGCAAGCCCAAGTCAATCTGGCGACTGAAATGGCGACCGTCACCGGCGACGCCAGCAAGGTTGCGTTAGTTGAAGCAATCGCCGCCGCCGGTTATCAGGTGCCGACCACCCAACAGCGTTATCAAGTCGGCGGCATGAGCTGTTCATCTTGTGCTGGGCGGATTGAAAAAGCCGCGCTGCAACTGCCACAAGTGCTGACCGCCAGCGTCAACCTCGCCACCGACAGCTTAAACCTGACCTTGTTATCGAAACTCCCCACAGTCGATTTAGCCACTAAACTGACCGCGGCGGGTTATCAGTTGGTTGAGCCATCGGAGACTACTGCGGGTCCCTCCTCTGGGCAATCTGCGGCAGGTTCCGGCAATCATTCAAATGACCCGTCAGCGAGCGATCCCAGCAAAAATGACAGCGCCTTTTATCAGCGCGACTGGTTCCCAACGGTCGCCGCTTCGTTATTGACACTACCGCTGATCCTGCCGATGTTTGGCATGCTGTTGAATCTGGATTGGATGTTACCCGCCTGGGCGCAGTGGTTGCTGGCGACGCCGGTGCAGTTTTATTTTGGCGCGCGTTTTTATCGGGGGGCTTGGGGCGCACTCAAGGCCCATACTGGCAATATGGACCTGTTGATCGCATTAGGCACTTCTGCAGCCTACTGCTTGTCGGTGTATCTATGGTGGGCTTTTGAGGGTCACCACGGTGCCCCGCATTTGTATTTTGAAAGCAGCGCTGCTGTCATTAGCTTGGTGTTGGCCGGTAAGTTTCTGGAGCACCGCGCCAAAAAGCGCACCACCAGCGCGTTACAGGCATTGGAACAGCTACAACCCACTTCGGCGACTGTTTGGCGCGAGGACAGCTGGCAAGTAGCGCCGGCGAGCAGCATCGAAAGGGATGAGCGGGTGTTGGTTAAACCCGGCGAGCGGATCCCGGTTGACGGCACCTTAAGCAAAGGCCAATCGCAAGTCGACGAATCGTTAATTAGCGGTGAAAGTTTACCTTTAGCAAAAGCGGTCGGCGACAAAGTGACCGGCGGCTCGGTGAATTTGGATGGCGTGATTGAAGTGACCGCCACTCAGGTTGGCGCCGAATCAACCATTGCCAAAATCATTCAACAAGTGGAACAGGCACAAGGCGCCAAAGCGCCGGTGCAGGCGTTGGTCGATAAAGTCAGCGCGGTTTTTGTGCCAATGGTGCTCGTGGTCGCGCTCATCACGCTGCTGGGCTGGGGTTTTGCCACTGGTCAGTGGCAACAAGGCTTACTGAATGCGGTGGCGGTGTTAGTGATTGCCTGCCCTTGCGCTTTGGGTCTGGCGACGCCAGCGGCCATTATGGCGGGCACCGGCACTGCCGCCCGCTTTGGTATTCTGGTGAAAGACGCCAGCGCCTTAGAGCAAGCGACCACAGTCAACATGGTAGTCTTCGATAAAACTGGCACCTTAACCAAAGGCCAGCCAGAGCTGGTGCAAATGACCTCTTTTCTGAGTGATGAGGCAACGGACGATAACAGCAAAGACGCGGCCGAAGCTCCCGCCGACTCCGAATCAAGGTTGTTGCAGCTGGCCGCATCAGTCCAACAATATAGTGAACATCCATTGGCCACCGCCATGCTCGACAAAGCCAGCGCCGCCAAGCTTTCTTTGCTCGAGGTCAGCGATTTTCAGCTGGTCGCCGGCCGGGGTGTGCAAGCCAAAGTTGCCGGAGAGACATTATTGCTTGGCAGCAGCCGCTGGATGGAAGAGCTAGGCTTAGTGTTGCCAAAGGACAAAATCAAGGTGGTGGCTGCGTCTGTTTCCTGGCTCGCTAAGCAACAGCAGCAGAAACACGAACTGTTAGGGCTATTTTGTTTTACCGACCAGCTAAAACCCCATGCGCTGGCAGCGGTCAAACAATTACAGCAACAAGGCGTCAAAGTTGCGATGCTGACCGGCGATAGCCAAGCCAGCGCCGATGAAATTGCCAAGCAGTTGCAACTGGATAGTTATCAAGCCGAAGTGCTACCGGCGGCAAAAGCTGACTTTGTTGCCAAATATCAACAGCAAGGATTCGTGGTGGCGATGGTCGGCGACGGCGTCAATGACGCGCCAGCACTGGCGCAGGCCGATCTTGGTCTGGCGATGGGCACCGGCACTGATGTTGCGATCAGCGCTGCCGCGATGACGCTGATGCGCGGTGAACCGCAGTTAGTAGCTGCGGCTTTGGATATGGCCCGGTTGACGTACCGGAAAATAAAGCAGAACTTATTCTGGGCTTTTATCTTTAATTTTCTGGGTATCCCGCTGGCGGCGCTGGGTTATCTTAATCCAGTGATTGCAGGGGCGGCGATGGCCAGCAGCAGCTTACTGGTGGTCAGCAACGCGCTGTTATTACAACGCTGGCAGCCGAAGGAGTAATTTTTAATGCCAAACCATCCGGCTAAACATCTGCCAAAGCAAGTTTCAACACAGGTGCCAAATCAAGTTTCAGAACAGGCGCCAAAACCTGCCATAACACAGGTCACCATCGGCGAAGCGGCGCGTTTAACCGGCTTGTCGGCCAAGATGATCCGTCATTATGAAGCCAGTGGTTTATTGCCGGACACCTGTCGCAGCGAGTCGGGTTATCGCTGGTATAACGAGCGGCAACTTGAGTTACTTGGGCTGATCCGTCAGGCCAGAAAACTTGGCTTTTCGCTGGTGCAAATCCAATCTTTATTAAGTTTGTGGCAAAACCCCGATCGCAGCAGTCGCGAAGTGAAGATGTTGGCCGAGCATCATCTGGCTGAAATTGATGACCGGATCAGTGAGCTGAGCCAAATGCGCCAACAACTCAAGCAGTTGGCTGATTGCTGTAACGGCGATGACAATGCACAGTGCGCTATTTTGGATGGACTTGCGGCCGTTAGCGCAGTAACCAAATAGCGTTCACGTTAAAGCGACCGGTTGAGCGCAATGTTGAGAGAAAACTGTCACCGCGCAGCGGTTCAGTT
>JAHJNE010000513.1 GCA_018820995.1 Gammaproteobacteria bacterium
CCCATCACCGACGCGAAACCTGAGATGTTTACCTCAGCTTCTACTGATTGACTGCACAATGCAGCAACTGCAGTCACGAGCAATACCTTCTTCATGTTCTCTCCTCAGTCTCATTCAACTGCAGATAACGGGGTCTTACTTCCTTAGAACACTAAATCCACACCGACCGCTATCAGGCTGTCTTTTTGGTTGGTTATATTATTTTCAGACGTTGTAAATTCCACTTTAAAAGCCGCCGCCGGATGGAAGTCATAACGCATCCCGATATTCCAGCTGGTATTATCGTATTCTTGGCTAGCGACAATTTGAGCGATTGGCATTAACAACGGAAAGTTTGCAGGTAAACCGGCATAAATTTCCGGCTTGGAGCTATCGTCGTCTTTTTCATACGAGATATAAGGGGTCAGGCTGTCAAATCGATGGCCAAGCGACACATAGTAAGAATCCTGATCGGCATAAAAAGTATCTTTGACTTTTACATGGGTATATTCCGCTACCATCAGCCAGTCATTGCGATCATAATTAATGCCAAAGCCAAAAAAACTACCGGCATCGTCATCAAAATCAATGTCTTTCACGATAGAATTTAAACCGGCACCATTTAGTGCATTAAACAACGGGTTGAACACAGGCGCATTCACCGTGACATCACCAATCAGATAGGCAACCCGTACTGACAGCCAGTCCTGACTTAATTCCCAGCTAGCCCCCAGAATGTTATTTATTTGGGCTGGGGCTTTGGTACCTTGCAAAGTAACTTCACCGTCATATGCGCCAAACACCAGCTGCACATTCGATTGAATATCATTAAAACTTCCTGAGTGATAAAGTGAAATGCCTTCGATGGTATCAAAGCCTAAATCATAAACACTTTGTGGCGTACGTAGCCAATCATAGGCATAACCGACATCACGAAAATCAGAATACTTATAAAACGGAGTGCGTAAACGACCGGCATTAATCCGCCACGCGTCGTCAAGTTGATAAGTTAAAAAAGCCCATTCAAATGAGGCATCAAAATCATTATTACCGCGAGCCATCAGCTGAGCAGTAACGGACAGTTTTTCGCCTAAATCAGATTGAAATTGAATAGCGAATAAACTTTCGTTTTTGAAATCAATCTCATCGGTATAGCCATACAACGAATCACCGCTACTTGCCTTACCCGCTTTAATCGACGCAAAACCATTGATGTTCACTTCCGCTTGTGTTGCAGAACTACAAACCGCTAAAGCGATCATCGTCGCCAGCCACGTTTTCTTCATCAGAATATCTCCAGTCACTTTAGGCTTCACTCTCACTAGCGTAGCCAACGAGTTCAAAAAAACCAGCGAATTCAGAACTATAAATTTAGTTCCCTACTCAGCTGAAATAAAATGGGGGTGGACTTTATATTAAGTTTCAGTGGTTTACAACAAAACGCTTGATGCAAAAAAACAAAAAACCAGCCATGGCGGCTGGTTTTTAAATGTTAATAAAAACAGTACGTTAAGATTCTGAGCCGCGAATTAATGGCCTTCGCTCACCATATTGACGGTGTACTTGGGAATTTCCACTACCAAGTCTTCATCGGCAATACGAGCCTGACACCCTAAACGCGATTCCGGCTCCAAGCCCCAGGCTTTATCGAGCATATCTTCTTCCAGTTCGTCACTTTCATTCAGACTATAAAAGCCTTCACGGACAATGATATGACAGGTGGTACAAGCACAGGATTTTTCACAAGCGTGTTCAATTGAAATCCCATTGCGCAGCGCTACATCTAACACTGTTTCGCCTTTTTCTGCAGGAAGTGCAGCACCTTCCGGGCAAAGCTCGGCATGGGGTAAAAAGATAATTTGTGGCATGTTACACCTCGTCGACGTTATGCCCTTGCAGGGCTTGCCGGATTGAATTGTCCATCCGGCGGGCGGCAAACTCGTCGGTGATATGATTGGTTTTATCGATAGCTGCTTTGATCGCCGCAGTATTTTCACTTTGTGCGACTAATTTTAGCTCTGACAGCGCTTGTTCAATTTCAAGTAACTCTGCCGCCCCCAGCAAATGTGCGTCCGCGGAAATCGCAGCACTCACTGCTTCCCAAACACGGCTCGCTTCAACCTGCTGCTCACGCAGCAAACGCAGTTGCATATCCTGCTTGGCATATTGCATTGAACTTTGGATCATCGTCGCTACTTGATCATCAGACAAACCGTAAGAAGGCTTGACCTGAATACTGGCGCTGACGCCACTGGATTTTTCTTGTGCAGTCACGCTTAGTAAACCGTCAGCATCGACCTGGAAAGTAACCCGAATATGCGCACCACCTGCCGCCATTGGTGGTATGTCGGTCAGGTTAAATTTCGCCAGTGAACGACAATCAGCAACCAGCTCACGCTCGCCTTGCAACACATGCAACGACATCGCAGTTTGACCATCTTTAAAAGTGGTAAATTCCTGAGCACGCGCTACCGGGATAATGGTGTTACGTGGAATAATTTTTTCGACCAATCCGCCCATGGTTTCTAAACCAAGTGACAACGGAATCACATCGAGCAATAAGGTGTCGGCATCTGATTTATTCCCTACCAGCACGTTGGCCTGAATGGCTGCACCAATGGCGACTACTTTATCCGGGTCAATTGAGGTCAAAGGTTCAGCGGCAAAAAACTCACCAACTGCAGTACGTACTTGCGGAACCCGGGTAGAGCCACCGACCATCACCACTTGTGCGACTTCGTCGGCGCTTAAACCAGCATCGCGCAAGGTTTGTTTACAAGCACGGATCGTTTTACGAACCAAGGTTTGGATCAAAGAATCAAAATGTTCGCGCGTTAAACTCAGCGCCAATGCACCTTGTGTTGTCGGTAGTTCAAAAGCGTAACTGTCGCTCGCAGATAACTGCTCTTTGATTTGACGCGCGAGCTGTAAATGTTGTCGCAGGCTTTGATGCGACAATTCAGTTTCGCCGCTTTGCTGTTGTAGCCAAGTGACAATGGCATGATCAAAATCATCACCACCCAGCGCAGAATCACCGCCGGTCGCCAGCACCTCAAACACACCGCGCTTTAAACGCAGAATTGAAATATCGAAGGTACCACCGCCTAAGTCATAAACGGCCACCACACCTTCCTGGCCAGAGTCCAAGCCATAGGCTAAAGCTGCAGCAGTCGGTTCGTTCAACAAACGTAACACATTCAAACCAGCCAGTTTCGCCGCATCTTTGGTCGCCTGACGCTGCGCGTCATCAAAATAGGCAGGAACAGTAATTACGACACCGGTCAACTCACCGCCTAAAGTCTGGCTGGCGGTATCGGCTAAAGTCGCTAAAATTTCCGCCGAAACTTCAACCGGGTTTTTGATGCCTTGCGCGGTTTCAATGGCGACCAGACCTTGTTGATCAACCAATAAATACGGCAGTTGTTGTACTTGAGCCATCGTTTCGGCATAACCACGGCCCATTAAGCGTTTAACAGAAAAGATACTGTTATGTGGGTCGCTCACTGCAGCGGCAATTGCTGCTTTACCAACAACGACTTTATCTGCGAGGTACTGCACGACAGACGGCAACATATCTTCGCCAGCGGCATTTTTAAGAGTGCTCGCTTGGCCACTTCGTACCGTTGCAACCAATGAGTTCGTCGTACCCAGATCGATACCAGCGGCTAATTTATGTTGATGCGGCGCGGCGCTTTGGCCAGGTTCAGCGATTTGTAATAAAGCCATAGTTGGATTTAGTCTTGTAGTTGCTGTTCGATTAACTCCAGCTCATGCTGTAGTTTAAAGAAAAATTTAAGTTTGCGGATTATATCAGCCGCTTGCAGATCCTGCTCGTGCTGATTATCTTCAAGCGCTTTGGCAAGTTGGTGCAGCAGCACATTCTTCTGCTGTTGGATTTGCTGTTCAGCTTCGTCGATCAATGCATAGGGATCTGAAGAATGCAGGATATCGCCAAGCAGTTCCCGCAGCTCCATTTGTTGCATCAAAAAAGTGGTGTCAGTAAAACTGCGTTGCTCTTGGCTTATCTTTACGCCACGCAACGCCAGTAGATGCTCGGCACGTAACAAAGGTTGCTTCAAGCTATGATAGGCATCATTAATATTGGCGGCTTGTTGCACCGCCAGTAACCGATCACGCTCAGAACCTGCGGCATAATTGTCCGGATGAAAATTCCGTTGCAGTTCTAAATAGCGGGTGCCAAGTTCAGTCAGATCAAGATCGAACTGCGCTGGCACCTGAAACAGCTGGAAATAATTCATCGAACCGCCAAATCAGACCGTAAAACTTTCGCCGCAACCACATTCGCCGTTCACGTTTGGGTTGTTAAACTGAAAACCTTCGTTCAGGCCTTCTTTGACAAAATCCAGTTGCGTACCGTCGATATACACCAGACTTTTGCCATCAACAATCAATTTTAGATCATCATGTTCAAACACCTGGTCGTCATCGTTCAGCTCGTCAACAAATTCCAGCACATAAGCAAGACCAGAACAGCCTGTGGTTTTCACCCCAACCCGCAGACCTACACCTTTGCCCCGGTTCATCAGGAAACTGCGAACCCGATCGGCAGCTGAGGCAGTCATCGAAATTGCCATAACTACTTAGCTCCCGTGACGAGATTTATAGTCAGCAATCGCTGCTTTAATGGCGTCTTCGGCCAGAATAGAGCAGTGAATTTTCACCGGTGGTAACGCAAGTTCTTGCGCGATATCGGTGTTTTTGATTTGAGCAGCTTCATCCAGGCTTTTACCTTTGACCCATTCGGTGACTAAAGAGCTGGAAGCAATTGCACTGCCACAACCATAAGTCTTGAACTTCGCATCTTCAATGATACCTGCGTCATTCACTTTTATTTGCAGTTTCATCACGTCACCGCACGCTGGCGCGCCAACCATACCGGTCGCAACAGTTGGATCGTCTTTGGCAAAAGCGCCAACATTGCGTGGGTTTTCGTAGTGATCGATTACTTTTTCGCTATAAGCCATGATTTGTTACCTCGTTCAACTGCACTGCTCTGTTATACCCGTCATCCTTGAAGATGTGGAGTTGTTGACTTCGCTCATTCGCCGCCGTCACATAGATAACTATGCTCCAGTGGTCTCATGATTTCGTCGCCTACCCGAATCTTCAATGACTTTGGGTATAAAGAGCGCCAAAGGGTGATCTATTAACAACTAAAATTAATGTGCCACCCAGGCCACTGTATTTAAATCCACACCGTCTTGGTACATGTCCCACAAAGGCGACATCGCGCGAAGTTTATCAATCGCTTCGTGGACAATTTTAATGGTGTGGTCAATTTGTTCTTCGGTAGTGAAACGACCGATACTGAACCGAATTGAGCTATGCGCTAATTCGTCTGTCAGACCTAAAGCCCGTAGCACGTAAGAAGGCTCTAAACTCGCAGAAGTACAAGCTGAACCAGAAGACACCGCAATGTCTTTCAGCGCCATAATCAGCGACTCACCTTCGACATAATTAAAACTGATGTTAGTAATACCCGGCACACGTTTGTCAGCATCGCCGTTTAAAAACACCTGTTCAATGTCTTGAATACCATCCCACAACCGCTGACGAAGCGTGGCAAAACGAGCGTTTTCAGCGGCCATTTCTACTTTGGCAATACGGAAAGCTTCGCCCATGGCAACAATTTGATGCGTCGGTAAAGTACCTGAACGCATACCACGTTCATGACCGCCACCGTGCGTCTGCGCTTCTAAACGAATACGTGGCTTACGACGAACATACAAAGCGCCAATGCCTTTTGGACCATAAATTTTGTGGGCGGAGAATGACATCAAATCAACTTTTAATGCCTGTAAATCGATATCAACTTTGCCGGCAGCCTGGGCGGAATCGACATGAAAAATAGTGCCATTAGCACGACACAATTCACCAATGGCTGCGATGTCTTGGATAACACCAATTTCGTTGTTGACGAACATCACACTAACCACTGTGGTATCAGGACGCATGGCCGCTTTTAACTTGTCTAAGTCCAATAAACCACTGGCTTCAACGTCTAAATAGGTGACTTCAAAACCTTCACGTTCCAACGCACGCATGGTGTCTAAGGTCGCTTTGTGTTCGGTTTTGCAGGTAATCAGATGTTTACCTTTTTTGTGGTAAAACTGCGCCGCACCTTTAATTGCCAGGTTATTCGATTCGGTCGCGCCGGAAGTGAACACGATTTCGCGCGGATCAGCGTTAATTAAATCGGCGATCTGGCTACGAGCGATTTCCACCGCTTCTTCGGCTTGCCAGCCAAAACGATGCGAGCGTGATGCCGGATTACCAAAATCACCATCCATCGTCAGGAATTGCATCATTTTTTCTGCAACACGCGGGTCAACTGGGGTGGTTGCGGCATAATCTAAATAAATCGGTAACTTCATGTTGTGCTCCGTCTGCAGCCTACAGCTGGCAGCTGACTTCAATTTCAGTTTCAGGGTTCTTTAATTTGCGGTTGTCCTGCCGCTTGGCCACGCTCAGAATTTCATTCTGGCTGACCAATTCACCCAAAGTGATTTGGGTTAGAAAATCTTCAATTCGGGTACTCAAGTCACTCCACAGTGTGTGAGTGAGGCATTTGGCGCCGCCCTGGCAATCTGATTTGCCCTGACAACGTGTTGCATCAACGGATTCATCAACCGCACTGATCACTTCAGAAACTGAAATTTCTGTCGCGGGACGACCCAACTGATAACCACCACCCGGGCCTCTGACACTGCTGACTAAACCGTGTTTACGTAACCTGGCAAACAATTGTTCAAGATAAGATAAGGAAATTTCCTGCCGTGCCGAAATGTCTGCCAGCGGCACCGGGCCTGCGCTGGTATGTAATGCGACATCTAACATGGCTGTCACCGCATACCGACCCTTGGATGTTAACCGCATCTGAACTCCACTTCATTTCGACCACAGAATGGCGCAAATTGTACATTCCTGACTGATTTAGTCAAGTATTAATCCGACTAAAACAGTCAAGTATTCGTGCCAGTTCGTCCCATCTTCGCGCAATGACGGCTTCAAATGGTCGGGTCAAATTCCTCGTGGGCCTTTTTACGTTGTACTGCCGCTTCGCGCTCAGCGGCTAAAAATGCCTCATCAGCAATGTTCATCGTCGGCACTGCATCACAGACGTTGCCACCGAGTTGATTGACACTCTGACAAAGTTCAGCAACTTTAGTATCAAGGCATTGCATATGATCAAGCATCCGTCCAATGGCATTGGCGACCGGATCTGGATTGTCACTGGCGACAGCGTAAGCATCAAACCCAAATTTTTTCGCCAGGTTTTGCCGCTGCTCACTCACTTCTGAATCTTGTTTGGCGACAATCCGCCCCGGAATACCAACAACCGTTGCACCAGACGGAACATCTTTGACGACCACTGCATTAGAACCAATCCGCGCATTTTCACCCACATACAACGGACCTAATACTTTGGCGCCTGCGCCAATCACCACGTTATTACCTAACGTCGGATGGCGTTTACCCGGATTCCAGCTGGTGCCCCCTAAAGTCACACCATGGTATAAAGTAACGTCATCACCAATTTCGGCTGTTTCGCCAATGACTACGCCCATGCCATGGTCAATGAAAAAACGCCGGCCAATTTTCGCACCTGGGTGAATCTCGACCCCTGTTAACCAGCGGGCGATGGTGCTTAAAAACCGGGCTAGCCATTTCCAGCCAGCCATCCACAATCGATGGTTCATTCGGTGCCACCAAATTGCATGTAATCCGGGATAATTGGTTAAAACTTCAAAAGAGCTACGCGCCGCCGGGTCGCGGTCAAATACACTGCGAATATCTTCTTTAATGCCAGCAAACATAAATTGTCCTTGTGACCGAAAGGTCCACTGCACCGGGTTAGTCGTTTGGATTGTCGAGTTTATGTTTACGCTGCATTGAGGTTAAGATGCCACGTAAAATGTTCAATTCAGCGTCTTCCGGCCTTGCACGGGTAAACAAGCGCTTGAGTTTGGTCATCACCACACCCGGATGTTGTTTGATGATAAAGCCGGTATCGTTGAGCGTTTGTTCCAAATGCAGGTAAAAACGTTCCATCTGCTCGGAGCTTGGATAGACTGTTTCATCGACTTCTGCTGGCTGTGGGACACTGGCAAGTGCAGCGACACGCACTTCATAGGCTACGATTTGCACTGCCATCGCCAGATTTAGCGAACTATATTCCGGATTGGCCGGAATACAGACGTGAAAATTACAGAGCTGAAGCTCTTCATTACTTAAACCGTTATTTTCACGCCCAAATACCAGCGCAACCGGCATTTTCTGCGCTTCCAGCACCGCTTTTTCACCACATTCACGCGGCTCCAGCATTGGCCATGATAAGGTTCGGGATCTGGCACTGGCGCCGACAATCAAGCCACAGTCACTAATCGCATCTTCAAGTTTTTCAACTACTTTCGCATTTGCCAGCACTTCGCTGGCGCCTGCCGATAATGCATAAGCCTGCCCGTCAGGCAGTTCTTTTGGTGACACTAACCATAACTGGCTTAACCCCATGGTCTTCATCGCCCGGGCGACCGAGCCAATATTGCCGGTATGAGAAGTGCCAACCAACACAATACGGATTTGATCTAACATGAAGTGAATATTCCAGGAAAAAGCACAACGGCTGAAAAAAGAGCGGTATTTTAGCATAATGAAATTGCCACTGCGCAGCAAAATCGGCAGTCTGGACATCTAAAGATCGAAAAAGTCGAGTGACGCGTATCTTGCGATGCAAAACTCAGTTTGCGACTGCAAAGCGCGTTCAGCTTTGCTAAACTAGCGCCGCTCTGGTGAAGAGCATTTTCTCAACAATAAGGATCGATCGCATGAAAGCTTTGACCCCGTTCGTTGTCATCTCCACTCTGTTATTTTCTCAAACTGCCAGCATGAGCGTTCACGCCAGTGAAGCAGACATTCAGGCCGCAGTGAATCATCCGGTGCGCAGCGCCGCCAATAAAGCCCGGGATGCGCATCGTCATCCGGTAGAAACCTTAAGCTTTTTTGAAGTCATGCCAACCAGTACAGTGGTTGAAGTATCACCTGGTGGTGGCTGGTATACCGAAATTCTGGCGCCACTATTAAAGGAAAAAGGGAAGTATTACGCAGCACACCAGCCCGCTGATGCGACTTCAGACTATGCCAAAAAGACCCTCAGCGCATTTCACGCCAAGTTAGCTGCCGACCCGGTTTATAGCAATGTCACCGTCACTGGCTTTGCCGCTGACAAAGCCTATGACATCGCTCCTGCAGGCAGTGCCGATGTAGTACTGACCTTTCGCAACCTGCATAACTGGTATATGCAAAAAGGTGAAGAAAGCCTGTTAACCGCCTATAAAAGCTTTTATACCGCACTTAAACCAGGTGGCGTGCTAGGCGTGGTTGAGCACCGTTTGCCAGAAGCGAAAGCGAGTGGTGACTGGACGAAATCTGGTTATGTACCACAAAGCGTGGCCGTTAAATTGGCATTGCAAGCTGGATTTGTCTTAGAAGGCACCAGTGAAGTGAATGCGAATCCAAAAGATACTGCGGATCACCCGCAAGGCGTCTGGACTTTACCGCCGGTTTTGGCGCTCAAAGATCAAGATAAAGCCAAGTATCTGGCAATTGGCGAAAGCGACCGGATGACACTGAAATTCCGCAAGCCAAAAGCTGAGTAATAACAAATATATATGCCAAAAGTAATTGAAGTTGCAGTGTTGCAAGCTTGCAGGCAGTCGCTGGTGAATCCATTAGCATTGCTTATCTGTGTTCGGCTTTGCTTAGACAAAAGCAACAATGCTGCTTCTTCAATGACGACTGATACACCAATTTTTAATTGTATACTTCGCTAACCTTCAAGCTAAATAAGTGGATCCTTCGATGAAAGTTCTTGTGATAGGCGGCGGTGGCCGCGAACACGCCTTAGCGTGGAAAGCTGCACAATCGCCAACAGTCAGTCAGGTATTTGTTGCTCCGGGAAATGCCGGCACCGCCCTTGAATCCAATCTGAAAAACGTGCCAATTGCCGCAGATGATGTGCCATCTTTGCTCGCCTTTGCCCAAAAAGAACAGATTGCCCTGACCATTGTCGGCCCAGAAGCGCCATTGGCACGCGGCGTGGTGGATAGTTTCCGCGCCCACGGCTTAGCTATCTTCGGTCCAACGCAAGCCGCTGCGCAGCTGGAAAGCTCAAAAGCTTTTGCCAAGGATTTTCTGGCGCGTCACCAGATCCCAACTGCCAGTTATGGAACTTTCAGCGATGTTTCAGATGCCAAAACTTATGTGGCAGCCCAAGGCACACCCATTGTGATCAAAGCCGATGGTTTAGCGGCCGGCAAAGGCGTCATTATTGCCCAAACCGAAGCTGAAGCTTTTGCCGCCATTGATGACATGTTATC
>JAHJNE010000514.1 GCA_018820995.1 Gammaproteobacteria bacterium
GCAAATAGCAGATAGTTATCTTCAATGGTCGCCCAGTCATAACGATCATCCCACCAAAGTAGCAGTGAACTGATGCTCAGTTGCAGCGCGATGGTTAGTGCTGCTGCAATAAAACCCGCGACAAAAATGTATACAAACAGCTGACGGGGTAAGTAATGATAACTCAGTAAAAACAGCAAATAGCTAAAAAGCCCGGGCAGGATAAAATGGCTGATCGCAAACAAGCCAGCATCGGCCAGCGGGAGTTTGCCAAAGGCCACTAGCAGCAACGTGGGCGTGAGACAAAGCAACATCGCAATACGCCAGCCATGGCATAAAATCAGCGTGGTCAGCAGCAAAAAATGCAGTTTGAGGCCGTCATGAATACCCGCCTGGATGCTCCATAGCAAACTCAGCACCAAAGTCGTGGCAAATACCAGATGCTGATAGCTTGTGTCGTGTCGCAGTTTTGGCCAAAACTCACGTGGGAAAAACCAGAACAGGCAACCCGCCCAAGCGAACATGGCGATCATTTGCAATGTGGACAACCGTTACTCCTGTGTTTTTGGCTTCAGTTGATCATTCTAGCGACGCGTCCGCCGCCACCACCACAACATAGGTAACAGCAGCAGTACTGGCCACCATGGTTTTAGTTGGCGCAATTGAATACGAAGCTGCTGTTTAGTATTGCTGTGAAGGCGGTCGGCCGCCGAGACAAAATCGGGCGTCGGACAGCTGCTGCCAAAGTCGGCGCCCCAGGACACATAAGGGCCTTGCTGCAGGTAACGCTGATAATAGCCTTGTGCCAATTCGGGATCGCGGTTAATTAACCAGGTGGTGGCGTGGCAAAGTGTGGCGGCAAAAGCCTGGCTGTTGGCAGGCAACAGATCGGCACTTTGGCTGGCCAGCTCTGCCGCCAGGTAACGATAGTGAAAGCGTTTATCCGGCAATGCGCTACTTTGCTGCACCCGTTGTTGTTCTGCTTCCGGGACGGGGAGTTGCCGGACTGGCGGTTGTTCTGGTTGCCAGAATTCAAACTGGCCATAAAACACCTGATAATCCGGCGCCATCTCAAAGCCCAGCAGCTCCAGGCCATGCTCGCGTGTGAGCATGGCCGCTTCGAAAGTTGCTTCAGCTTGTTGCAGATGACCAAAATTAACGCCAAAAGTTTGGCCGAGCTTACTTAACCAATGGCTCTGACTTTGTTGGCGCGCCTGAATGTACTTTGCCGCCAGCGTTTTTAATTCAGGCTCTACAAAATATCTGGGGGCCTCCTCAAAACGCTGTTCACGCAGTAACTTTCGCGCCAGCAATTGGCGCAGCAACGTATTGGGTTCGGTATCGCCAAAATAACTCCACTCAGAGGCTGGTTTGGGCAGACCTGGCGCAACGTCTTGATCGACAAACTGCTTTAACTCGTCGCTGGTCAGCACACGTTCTGCGATATAGGCGGTGTCCTGCCAGTATTCAGCACCGCTTTGATACAACAAGCGCATTGCTGCAAGATAATCACCACGTTGCAATTGCAACACGCCGGCTTCTGCCTGGATCCGGCATTGTGTTGCGAGCTGTTGTTGCTGCAGTTCTTGAACGTGTGGGGTAATGGCCTCTGTGCTGTCGTTCTCAGCGGCAGATATTGCGGATGGCAGCTCCGGTGTGGTCGGAAAAGCTTGCGCGGCTTTGGCATAAAATGCAGCTGCGGCCACTAAATCATTGTCCCGCACCGCTAATTTGGCGCTAAGCCACCAGCGCTGTGGGCTATCAGCGGCTTGCTGCAGCAAAGTTTTGGTCAGCGAAAAATCACCTTGCTGATAATACACCGCAGCCAGCGCCATCGCGTTGCTTAGCTTCAAGCTGGGATCTGCAGATATTAGCTGCAGTAAGCGGCTGATTTGTTCGGGATCTGCATAAACTAAACCTGAATATTGACTCAGCAAGTAGCCACTTAGCAGTTGCGCCACTTTCGGTTGTTGTAGCAAAAGGGGTTGCAGTGTTTCATCACTGAGCGCCAATAACTCGCGACTTAATTGTAATAACGAGGCGCGGCCCGACTCACTATAAGCCGCCTGGGTGGCATATAAGCCAATCGCCTGTTGCCAGTCATTCTGTAGTTTTACCAGTCTGGCCGTTTCGCCAAGACTAGCTGCCGCCAGTTGCAGTGGATCGGCAAGACCGGCCGCCACCTCGCTGCGCAACTGTTGCAGTAACGCCAGTGCTTCCGTCGTTGCGGTGGGCTCGTTTTTAGATAGCAATAACCGCGACAAACTATACAGCGCCCAGCTACGACGTTGGGTTTGTTCGGCAACCGGCAGCGCCAATACCTGGCGGAAGAGGGTTTCGGCGTTGCCATCTTGTTTCAGTGCAAAAGCCACAGCGCCCGCCGTATAGAGCCGTAATTCCGCAGTTAACGGCGCACCTAGTGCCAGCGCTGCTGCAACAGACTGTTGTTGACGCATCTGTGCGACCAGCGTGGCGTCGCTTGCTGTTAACAGCTTTTGTTCAGCTTGCTCGGTGGCTGAGAGAAACCGATCTTGTTGATAGTCATACTGATCACTAAATATCTGTGATGAAAGTGGAAAAGCCGGTAAGGGTTCAGCCAGCGCTTTGAGTTGCGTCATAAAAGCGGGCTCTGGCAGCTGATAAAAACTTTCAGCCCGATCGTCGGTCAGCTGCATCGGAAAATCCGGCCCGCAGGCCAATACGCCAGCCGACAGAGTGAGCAGTGTGGCTGGGACAAGCTGACGCCACCGCTTGGCTTGGCCAATGTTATTCAGTTGTGTGCGTTTCATCGGCAATTCCTTTGGTGATGGTTAATTGTTGGCAGTGCCACCAGCCGAGCACCACACTAGCCCCTGGTGCCAGTTGCGCCGGTTTAAGCCGTTGCAGCTGATAATTGGTGGTCGCCGCTTGGGCTGGAGCCTTCATGCCACGTGCGTTTAAATCAGGTCCGCCAATGCCAGGCGCGGCCGTTAACTGATAGCCCTGCAATGCATCGCCCGACAAGCAATTGGTGCCCTGCAGCTGCAGTTGGCTTGGTAACGTCAGTGGCACATTGCCGGTATTTTGTAGCGTCAGCTGCAGTTGTGGTGGTGGGCCACTGATTTGTAACAGCGGCTGTGCCTGTAATGGCTGGCCACTGACCACCGCTTGCAGCACTGAATAAGGCCAGGCGCGGCGATCTGAGGGCAGTGGCATGCGAAACCACACTACCGAAGCAAGGCCTGCCGGTGCTTGTTGCTCTAGCCAACTAAGCAGTTGCTGCAGCGACCTTGGGTCCAGCCATAACTCATGGCGCTCACCACTTTGCAGCAGTGGAACTTCACTTTCGACCTGCATCGGCGATGTTGAGTCTACTGCACCGATCAGTGCTGAGTGATAGGCCGGTAATGCCAGCGAGAAATGTTTTGGCTGAAAGGTGAGTAATTGCTGTACCCACTGCCGGGCAAGCGATGGGTCAAACAAACCCTGCGCCGGCGACAAGACTGAATGCAATTGTAGCGTCAGCAGATCTACTTCTGCCAGCAAGGCTGCAAAATCTGCTGATTGCAGCCAATCTGGCAAGGCGGTGATGCCAAGTTGTAGCTCAGCCGGTAAGCTGGTTTTTAATTGCTGCAACAGCAGGCGATAGGCCGCGAGCTGGCTTCGGGCACTGTCATAATCGAGCTCAACCCCTTGCAACTGGATGCCAGCTTGTCGCCACTTCTGAATTAACGGCGTTAATTTTTGCTGTAGCTCGACCGCAGTCAGTTGAGTAAGCCGGCCATCAAGACGAACCACCAGCCAGACGGGACGCTGATCGGCATCAAGCATGGCAAGATCAACCTGAGCCAGCTGCCAAACCGGGCCGGTTTTTGTGGGATGAAGTTGCAGCGCTAGTACCCGAAGCGCGCTAAAATCGGCCTGGCTTTGCGCGAGCGCCGTGGCATGCTCAGCTGTCCAGACGCGCTGCCAGATATACAGCTGTTGCGAAATGGAGTGCAGAGCAGTTTGCGCAGGTTGATCTACTTTTTTATCTGTCGGTGCCTGTGCCAGAACCTTGGCTGGCTGACCAGGTTGTAGTGGGTTACAACCCAGTAGCCAGAGCACACAGCAACAGAGAAAGAGGAAACGCATGACCGTCCTTGTTTGCGCTTAGTTATAACCAGGCAAAAGCGTCGGCATACATTTGTGTGCGCTGCGCACCCTGGGCCAAAAACGCATCCCGTACCACGCCAACCATGGCAAAAGGTCCGGCGATATAAATATCAAAACCGGCTAAATCGGCATGGTCGTCAAGCACGGCCTGATGGACTAAACCGGTGCGACCTGTCCACTGCGCGTCAGGCTCTTGCACCACAACATTGAGTTGATATTCAGAGTGGCTCGCCTGCCAGGCCGCTAATTCAGCTTCGGCATAACCCGCTTGTGGATGGCGTAAACCCCAATAAAGCTGCACCGGTCTTTTTACATCCGCATTGGCAATAGCGCTGGCGATACTATGCACATAAGAAAAACCAGTGCCACCGGCCAGCAGAATGATCGGACGGCTGCTTTCTTCGTGCCAGAAAGCTTCGCCTAAACCCACCTGAACCAGCACTTCCTGATTGTTGCTGCAATGCTCGGTCAGATGTGCCAGCGCCTGGCTGGCATAATTGTCGGTGACGGTGCCGCCAATTTGCAGCTCCAACGCCGGTTGGCCTTGATAAGTAAAACCGGGTGCGCAAGCAATAGAAAATGGACGTTTATCGGTATCGGATAAATAAATTTGCAGATATTGCCCGGCTTTGAATTCCACCGGCGCCTTCGGCGTGAGGATCACCTGTTGTACTGTCGGCGTCAGCGGCTGGATGTGGCTAACGGTACATAATACTTTGTTGGAGGCGGCTTTTACTTGAGCTTCGGTCATGGTTCCGGTTCTTTTGCTGGCGGCGTTAACCGCGAATAAATGGATGGTGCAATACCAGATCGCTGTCCGGATAAGCCAGACAACAGTAGGTAAAATTCTGCGCTTTGTCGATATCAGACAACGGCTCGGGTGGAAGATAAACCACGGTGCCGCTTCTTAGTTTGCAAACACAAGAAGTACAAACCCCTTGCCGGCATCGATTGGGAAAGTCGATGCCCTGTTCAAGCGCTGCATCAAGGATAGTTTGCCCGCTGGCGACTTCAAAAGTCAGGCCACTGGGCAATACCTTCACCTGATAACTGCCCACCTGATGACTGCTCACCGTAACAACCCTTTGCTGCTGACGGGCAATTCAATACCAAGCTGATCCCAGATGTCGTCAATTTTTTGTTTGACCGCTGGCGTCATTTCAATTGGCACACCCCATTCGCGGGTGGTTTCGCCAGGCCATTTATTGGTGGCGTCCATGCCCATCTTCGAGCCTAAGCCAGAAACAGGTGAGGCAAAATCCAGATAATCAATTGGCGTGTTTTCAATTAAAGTGGTATCGCGCGCCGGATCCATCCGGGTGGTGATCGCCCAAATCACGTCTTGCCAATCACGGGCATTCACGTCGTCATCGCAGACAATCACAAACTTGGTGTACATAAACTGGCGCAGGAATGACCACACGCCCATCATCACGCGCTTGGCGTGACCCGGATATTGTTTTTTCATCGTCACGACAGCAAGGCGGTACGAACAACCTTCTGGCGGCAGGTAAAAGTCGACAATTTCCGGAAATTGTTTTTGTAAAATAGGTACGAACACTTCATTCAGCGCTACACCCAAAATAGCCGGTTCATCTGGCGGACGTCCGGTATAGGTGCTGTGATAAATCGGATCTTCACGGTGGGTGATATGAGTGACGGTAAACACCGGAAACGAATCGACTTCGTTGTAATAACCCGTGTGATCACCATAGGGGCCTTCCGGCGCCATTTCACCAGGTTCCAGATAGCCTTCCAGCACAAATTCAGC
>JAHJNE010000515.1 GCA_018820995.1 Gammaproteobacteria bacterium
GTGAAAGTGTATTGAATAAAAAATATAACTGGATGAATACTCGATCAACAACCTGATGATATCCAACCAACATCATTATCTTGAGTTTAAACTCTATCAGGCATACTATCAGCTATCGTTTTATAGATGGCTGAAAAACAAATGGCTGAGCCTATTCGCAAGATAGTGATTGTTGGTGGTGGTACAGCTGGCTGGATGACTGCAGCGAGTTTAATTCGTTATGCTGAAGGAAAATCCATTGCTGTTTCTTTAATAGAATCGTCTAAAATTCCGACCATTGGCGTCGGTGAAGCAACGATTCCAAATATTGTTCAATTTAATCGTAATCTTGGCATCGACGAAATTGAATTTGTAAAAGCAACACAAGCCACCTTCAAATTAGGGATCCAGTTCGAAAATTGGCACCAGCAAGGTCAGCAATTTTTTCATCCATTTGCTGATTATGGTTTGAAGATTGATCAGGTCGACTTTCACCAATATTTGCACCGTCTCAAGGCCAGCGGCATATCGACAAACCTGGAAGATTATTGTTTTCCAGCGGTGCTTGCCCGATATGATAAATTCGCCCAGCCCCACCCCAATCCTGCCAGTCCACTGGCCGATTATTCTTATGCTTACCATTTTGACGCCGGGCTGTATGCCAATTTCTTAAGGGATTTTTCAGTCAAACTAGGTGTTGAGCACATTGATGCTGAAGTCAAGCATACTCAACTGCACCCAAATACCGGTTTTATCAAATCTCTTTTATTAGATAACGGCATGGAAATTCATGGTGATTTATTTATTGATTGCTCTGGATTCAAAGGCTTACTGATTGAACAAGCGTTGGAAACTGGCTACGAATACTGGAACGAGTGGCTGTTATGTGATGCTGCCGTAGCGGTACAATCGGAGCGGGCTCAAGCTCCGCATCCATACACCAGAGCAATCGCCATGTCAGCGGGCTGGCAATGGCGTATTCCATTGCAACACCGCAGCGGCAACGGCTATATTTACAGTAGCCAATTTGAAACCGACGCCAATGCCCAGCAAACTTTACTCGAAACTATTGAAGGTAAAGCAGTCAATCAGCCGCGAAAAATCATCTTTCATCCGGGGAGACGGAAAAAAATCTGGCATAAAAACTGTTTTGCGATTGGCCTGTCCAGTGGTTTTCTCGAACCTTTGGAATCCACCAGTATTTCGTTAATCCAAACCGCGATTGCAAAATTACTGACATTTTTTCCGGACCAATCTTTTAATGAACATGATATTGCTGAAGTGAATCGCTTACATCATCGTGAACTGGAAAATATCCGGGATTTCTTAATCTTGCATTATAAACTTACTCAGAGAGACGATTCTCCTTTCTGGCGTTATTGTAAAGACATGGCGATCCCTGATTCATTAGTACATAAGATCAATGTTTATAAAAGCCGCGGTCATATTGTGATGCTCGACAATGAATCATTTAAAGAATCAAGTTGGTTAGCAATGTATAACGGCTTTCATATAACACCACAACGATTTGATGTCAGAGCTGGCGCTGTCGAACCGGCACTGATTAAACAAAAACTGGATCAAATGTCTCATTCCATCGACAAGGCAGCGCAACAAGCCATGTCGCATGATCAATTTATAAAAATGCATTGTCCGGCAGCGATCGCTCGCTAAGCTGGAACTACATCGAAAGACATAGAGAAAGCATACTTAGTAGCGTCAAAAAAAAACCGGACTGATACTTAACATCGTCCGGTTTTGTTGGCCGTTATATTTTGGGTGCCTGACAATATTCAGCCAGAAAATCGGCATGACTTGGTTGTTTTAATGCAGCTGCCAGAATTGCATCTTTGCCACGTTGCATCGACATGGCTAGCTTAGAATAATCCAATGCATCCAAAGTCGGGTTATAAGCTGCCGGTTCCTGCCCCATTCCATTAAAAACTGCATACCAACTCGTTGGCTGAAATAGCTCTTCTGTGCCGGGAATTAAACCACCCGCAGCGCGGAAAAAGTCCAATTTCTGCTGCAATGTTGGTGGAATTTTCATTTCAGTCTGGCACCAGCGCCAAAATGGTGTATCACTACGCTGCGTGGTGCAATAATGTAACACCAAAAAATCGCGAATTTCTTCATAATCAGCACGAACTCGCCGATTAAACTCGTTACGTAATAAAGGGTTATAGCTTCTATCTGGAAACATCCGGACAAATAGTGCCAGAGTTTTAGAGACCAAATGAATAGCCGTTGATTCCAGCGGTTCCAAAAATCCTTGTGCCAAGCCCAAAGCAAGACAATTGCGATTCCAGGCCTGCTTGCGAATGCCAGTCACAAACGGAATGACCCGCGGCGCTGTCATCAACTCGCCTTCAACCGATGCCAATAAGGTGGCAGTGGCTTCTTCATCCGAACAAAATTTATCACAAAAAACATAACCGTTGCCGGTACGGTGTTGCAGGGGAATGCGCCACATCCAGCCGGAATCTTTGGCTGTTGATGTTGTATAAGGCGTTGGAGCAGTTACATTTTTAGTCTGAACCGTGACGGCTCTATTACATGGTAGATAGGCCGACCAGTCGTCATAACCGGTATGAAGTGTTTGTTCAATCAACAAACCTCTAAAACCACTGCAATCGACAAAAAAATCTCCCGCAATCTGCCGACCATCTTTTAGCTGCACCGAAGTAATATCACCAACGTCCGTCTGTTGAACCGACTCAACGTGACCTTCAACCCGCACCACGCCTAACTTTTCGGCAAATGCACGTAAGTACTGGCCTACCAGAGTGGCATCCAAATGCAAGGCGTAATGGGTACCGGCTAACGCTGTCCCCAGCGCTTTATGCGGCAGGAAAAATTTGCCATGGTCGGATAACACTGACTCCGGCGAATGTGCCATCAATGGTGTGGTGTCGCCTTCAGCCCTTGCTTTAAGCCAGCACTGGAAAAAATCATGACCATCAATACTGCGCCCCAAGCTGCCAAAAGGATGAAAATAGTGTTCGCCCCGTTGATGCCAGTCTTCAAATCGGATCCCCAATTTAAAACTGCCTTGGGTGGCTTTGATAAACTCAGCTTCATCTAACCCAAGGCTGTGGAGTGTCGCCAAAAAAGGCGGGATCGTTGCTTCGCCAACTCCGATAATGCCAATTTCAGCCGATTCGACCAAGGTAATTCCGACAGCTGTGCCTTTAAAAATATTGGCCAGTGTCGCAGCGGCGATCCAGCCGGTGGTACCGCCACCGACGATGACAAACTGTTGGATTGACTGTGCGTTTTTCTTCATCGGACGACTCTCTGTTTGAATTTAAGCACTGACTTTTTCGCGGGAAAAACCACAAAAGCGGGTTAGAAATTGTTCATGCTCCGGTACCGCCTGCACGAGGCTGGAGATTTGCTGGCGCATACTAGCCAGTTGCTGTTGCAATTGAGCCACTGGGATCTGGTCTACCTTCGGATGATAGCGTTCCGGCAATACCCCAAGACCGTTAAACACCGCTAGCCAGCTGTCGGCACCAAAAATTTCCCATGGGTAACGCACAATCTCGCCACTGCTTTTAAAAATACGGATTTTTTCTGCCAGCAGTTCCGGCACGGCCATTTGTTGGCAGTCCAGCCACATTTGGCTATCAGTACGTTGATTGGCTTTGTAATGCAGAATAATAAAATCACGTACCCGTTCGTATTCCAGCATCGTCACTTCATTAAAACGGTCGACCTGTTGCTGACGATAGTGTGGCGTCGGGAATGACAGAATAATTTTCTCGATCGCCGTCTCGACCAACGCAATACTGGTACTTTCCAGCGGCTCGAGGAAACCGGATGATAAACCAACCGCAATACAATTTTTGTTCCAGGCTTTTTTCCGCCGCCCTGGCACAAATGAAAACTGTCTTGGCTGATGTAACGGCGTGCCACTCACGTTTTGCAATAATGTTGCTGTGGCTTCATCGTCACTGATATAGCGGCTGCAATACACATGACCATTGCCTTGCCGATGTTGCAATGGAATAGTCCTTTGCCAACCTGCCTGATGCGCGGTGGACACTGTTCTTGGGTTTAATGAGCCTTCTTGTGTCGTTTGCAATGCCACGGCTTTGTCACAAAACAGCCATTGACTCCAGTCTTCATAGCCGGTCTGTAACGCGTCTTCCATCAACAGCGCTTTAAAACCAGAACAATCGATAAATAAATCACCGGTTAATTGCTGCTGATTATCCAGCTGCAGCAGTTCAATAGCTCCGGTTTGCGGTTGCAACTGAACCTGTTCAATTTTGGCATCAATATGCGCAACACCCTGTGCCAGCGCGTAATTACGCATCAATTCAGCAAACAATGAGGCATCAAAATGCAGGGCCCAGTCGAAGATATGCAATTCAGATGTTGGATTCGGGTTGGTCAGGCAAAACTTATTGTGTCGCGCCAGATTGATCCCCAGAGAATAGTCGGCCAGATCGGTCGGATCCCCAAGCTGACGAAGTTTCTGCCAATAATGATGAAAAGGAATTTGATTGATCTGCTGGCCGAATAAGCCAAACGGATGGATAAAAGAACTCCCCGGCGTGCGCCAGTTTTTAAATTCTATGCCTAATTTGCAGGTGGCATTGGTGGCTTTGAGTACATCAATATCGGTTAACCCTAACCGCTGATAAAAACGTCTTAATGTCGGAATAGTCGCTTCGCCTACCCCGATAGTGCCCAATTGGGATGACTCGACCAGTGTGATACTAACGGGCATTTGGCGAAAATGATGACTGAGTGCTGCTGCTGTCATCCAGCCTGCCGTACCACCGCCTACTATCACTACGGATTTGATCGGAGTTGTGGTTACTTCCATCCATATTCTCCTTTACTGCGCCACATAAAGCATTGTGCTGTTCACCGCTGTTATTCAGCGCAACTAGCTTCAACTTAACTGTGACCGGAACAAAAACCGTCGCAAATGCGACGGTTTTTTTCCATATACCCTGACTGAATTAAATGATTAATTCAAGCCAGTGCTTAGAACCGAACCCGAGCGCCCAGCGTCCAGCGTGCTTCGTACACGTTTTGGAATGCTTTCTGCTCAGTGAATTCCAGGTAGGTTTGCTGGAATTCTTCAGTGATGTTCGAACCGTTGATATACACGCTGGCATTTTCAGTGATGTTATAAGTAGCACTGATATCCAGTTGTGAATAATCATCCTGATACAACGACTGGAAGCCAACTGCCTCGCCACCTTGCGTAATTAAACGCGGGCTACGGCTGTTCCAGGCGATACGGGCAGAGAAGTCGTCCTGCTCATACCATGCCACCAGGTTATAGGTGTTTTTCGACATACCTTCAAATGGTAAGTCATTGCCATAAACGTCTTTTTTCTCTTGTGAAGAATCACTGTAGGTATAATTCACGTCAACACCGAAGTTCGACAGGAAACTATTGTCTACGATATCAGCCAATGCTAAACGACCACCCACTTCCAAGCCCTGAACATTACCGCCTTTACCCTGGACCTGAGTGCTGAATGGCCATGGACCACGTTTCACA
>JAHJNE010000054.1 GCA_018820995.1 Gammaproteobacteria bacterium
GATGTAATTTCATCACAGCCAAGCTACGTTTTACCCGGCGCCGCACTGCACTCACATCCATAATCCGGCGCTTTCGCAGCATTTTTGGCTTTTTTCGTCTTAGCATTGGTAATGTCCTCTATTTGCAGGCCCAAATTTTAGACCAACATTGTTGAATGTAATTTCACTATAACTAGCTACAAGGGCATTCTCAAGATGGCTTGATGGCTGTCAATGAGGTGTTATTTTTGACGAGTGTTCGTTGGGGGCTTTTGTTTCACTTTGGGTGAAGTTGCAGGCGCGACTTTTACCGGAACAGGGGTGGCAGACAACTCAGCATATTCTTCAGCAAGCTTTTGTTTTTGTTTCTGAATTTTCAATTCTGTCTGTTTTTTCTCATCGACCCATAACAAGGTATCATAATATCGGCGAATATTTTCAACGTAATAAACGGCCTGATCACCACGGGCATAACCGGTGCGGGTCTGACTGTAGTATTTTCGTTGTTTTAGTAAAGGTAAGCGTTGTTTAACTTCAGCCCATTTATCTGGATCAGCACCATCTTTTTCGGTCAGCATCCGGGCACTGTCCACATGGTTGTAGCCGATGTTGTATGACGCCAAAGCCAGCCAGAGTCGATCCGGCATTTTTACCCGTTCCGGGATCCGGTCAATTAGCTTTTGCAAATAACGACTACCGCCACGAATACTTTGCGCTGCATCCACCCGGCTGGTCACTTTCATCATGGTCGCCGTAGGTACCGTGAGCATCATCATACCTACCACGCCTTGTGGGCTGCGGGCTTTTGGATCCCAGCGCGACTCCTGGTAAGCAATCGCGGCTAAGAATCGCCAGTCATGGCTGCCCGCATATTGCTCAAATAACGCTCGATAATTCGGCAGTTGTTGATCAATCGCTTCAATATAATCAAGCGTATCGGCGTAGTTAAATTTGCGGACATGACCAAAGTATTTATCTTCGAGGGTTAATAGTTCAGCACCCTCATAACTGCGTCCAAAGAACTCAACCAGCACACTAAACAGCGAATCGTCGTTATCTTTTGGCAACAACCAAGCCACGGGCTGCTTGCTTTTAAGCACTAAAGCCACGCCAAGATCAGGATAAAAACGCTGATTGATAGCAAGGATATGTGAATCGGCAACGGTGTAAGCAATTTTGCCTTCAGCCACTTGCTGCAATAGTTCGGTGGTGTCATCCGTATTATTTAAACTGATCTTTAACTCCGGAACTTCAGCCTTGGATGCCAATAAAGTTTCAGCCTGACTGGATCCCTGAATGACCACGACTGGTTGATTGAGATCGGCCAGACTTTTAGGTTTTTTAGTCCGTTGTTTAAAAACTAATACTTCATCACTGAGTTGATAGGCGGGAGCCAGCCGATACTGCTGACGCAGGCTTTGCGACACCGTAGAGCCTGCTGCAATCACGTCGACTTGTCCTGAATTGAGTTTTTGTAACAATTCTTCGAGGTGAAAGCTTGGTACGAGGTCTAATTTCACACCTAATCGGTCTGCTAAAGCGAGCGCCAATTCGTACTCATAACCGGTCGGACCGTCGGCGGTAACATAGTAGCTGGTAGGGCCGTTTAAGATGCCTACTCTGATGCTATCTCGTTGATAGATTTGATGTAAATGCATAGGCTCAGGCGCTGGAGTACAAGCCACCAGACCGAATATCAGCACTATTATTAACATCAAAAAACGCATCAAAATTCACTCTTCCTCAATTTCTGGCGCCTGTTATACCAAAATTCCCAGCAGCAGTCAGTTTTTACTCATACCCTTTACTTCGGTTCTTCTATATAATGCGGCGCCTGATTTGAGGTTCCATCGACGTTCAACCCACGGGAAAAAAAGCCTATGTTGATCCTGCGTGGTGCACCAGCACTGTCCGAGTTCAGAATTCAAAAGTTCATTGATCAATGCGCCAAAGCGGCGTTGCCAGTCACCAGTCTCTATGCCGAGTTTGTCCATTTTGCCGATCTGACCGCCGACTCGAACGGAGAGTTAAGCGCAGCCCAGCAAGAGGTGCTCGATAAACTGCTAACTTACGGACCGACCATCACCAGTCATCAACCAAGTGGTATTTTGCTGCTGGTGACCCCACGCCCAGGCACTATTTCGCCCTGGTCATCAAAAGCCACTGACATTGCCCACAATTGCGGTTTAAGTCAGATTAAGCGCTTAGAGCGTGGTTTGGCTTATTATGTTCAAATCAGCCGTGCTTTAACCGCTGCAGAGCAGACACAAGTTGCCGCGCTGCTACACGACCGGATGATGGAAAGTGTGTTTACTGAGCTGAATCAGGCACAAGCGTTATTCCGCAAAGCAGAACCAGCTGAACTCTCGTCAGTGGATATCCTCGCCGGTGGCCGCGCCGCCTTAGCAGAAGCAAATATCCGCTTAGGCTTGGCACTTGCTGACGATGAAATTGATTATCTGGTCAGCAACTTCAACACCCTTGGCCGCAATCCAAACGATATCGAACTTTACATGTTCGCTCAGGCGAACTCTGAGCATTGCCGTCATAAAATTTTTAACGCCGACTGGACTATCGACGGCGTCGAACAGCCAAAATCGCTGTTTAAAATGATCAAAAATACCATGGAGATCACCCCGGATTACGTGTTGTCGGCTTACAAAGACAACGCGGCGGTGATGGAAGGTTCTAAAGCTGGCCGGTTTTTCCCAACGCCAGACACCCAAGAATATCAATATCACCATGAAGATATTCATGTGCTGATGAAAGTCGAAACTCACAACCACCCAACGGCGATTTCGCCATTCCCAGGCGCTGCAACAGGCTCTGGTGGCGAAATTCGTGACGAAGGCGCCACCGGTGTGGGTTCTAAACCAAAAGCCGGTTTAGTTGGGTTTTCGGTATCCAACTTACGTATTCCAGGGTTTGAACAGCCTTGGGAAACCGATTTTGGCAAACCAGACCGTATCGTGACCGCACTGGATATCATGATTGACGGCCCACTCGGCGGCGCAGCATTTAACAACGAATTTGGCCGGCCAAATATTCTTGGTTACTTCCGTACCTATGAGGAAATGGTGCCAAGCCATAACGGTGACGAAGTGCGTGGTTACCATAAACCAATTATGTTGGCCGGTGGTTTGGGCAATATTCGTGCAGACCACGTGCAAAAAGGCGATTTGCCGGTTGGCGCTAAATTAGTGGTGCTTGGCGGCCCGGCGATGAATATCGGTTTGGGTGGCGGTGCTGCTTCTTCGATGGCATCTGGCCAGTCTGCTGAAGATCTCGATTTTGCTTCAGTGCAGCGCGAAAACCCGGAAATTGAACGTCGTTGTCAGGAAGTAATCGACCGCTGCTGGCAGTTAGGTAGCGACAACCCCATCGTGTTTATCCATGACGTTGGCGCCGGCGGTTTATCCAATGCCTTCCCTGAGTTGGTGAATGATGGCGGCGTTGGCGGCAAGTTTGAGCTTCGCAATGTACCGAACGATGAACCTGGCATGTCACCACTGGAAATTTGGTGTAACGAATCGCAAGAGCGTTATGTGATGGCGATTCCGGCTGACAAAATGCCGGTGTTTGAGCAAATCTGTAAACGCGAACGTGCCCCATACGCAGTGGTTGGCGAAGCGACCGCAGAAAAGCACTTAACGCTGTCGGACAAACATTTTGGCAATACGCCCATTGATTTGCCGTTGTCAGTGCTTCTGGGCAAAGCACCAAAAATGCACCGCGATGTGGCGTCAAAACAAACGGCCGGTAAGGCACTGGATTTTGCCGGTGTCAGCATCAAGGACGCAACTGAGCGCCTGCTGCGCTTACCGACCATCGCCGAAAAAACCTTTTTAATCAGTATCGGCGACCGTTCGGTCACCGGTATGGTGGCGCGCGATCAGATGGTTGGCCCTTGGCAGGTGCCTGTGGCGAACTGTGCGGTGACCACCGCTGCGCTGGATACGTATCACGGCGAAGCCATGTCATTGGGTGAACGCACACCAGTCGCATTGTTAGATTTTGCCGCTTCAGCGCGTTTAGCGGTGGCTGAAGCCATTACCAACATTGCTGCGACCGATATCGGCGAATTAAAACGGATTAAATTGTCCGCCAACTGGATGTCAGCTGCCGGTCACCCGGGTGAAGACGCCGGTTTATATGCAGCTGTGAAAGCCATTGGTGAAGAGCTGTGTCCGGCGCTGGAAGTCACCATTCCAGTCGGCAAAGACTCGATGTCGATGAAAACCAAGTGGCAGCAAAATGGTGAAGACAAAGCAGTCACGTCGCCGTTGTCACTGGTCATCACGGCCTTTGCCCGCGTTGAAGATGTGCGTAAAACGGTGACACCACAACTGCGTACCGATAAAGGCGCGTCTTCATTGTTGCTGATTGACTTGGGTCTCGGTGAAAACCGTTTAGGCGCTTCGTGTTTAGCCCAGGTTTACAAACAATTAGGCCAAACAGCACCTGATTTGGCATCGCCAGAGTTGTTGATGAACTTCTTCAACGCTATCCAGAAATTAACTTCTGAACAAAAATTACTGGCTTATCATGACCGCTCTGACGGTGGTGTGTTGCTGACCCTGGCTGAAATGGCCTTTGCCGGTAAAGCCGGTTGGACTGTTGATGTGGCGGTTATTGGCAATGCGGCGCAGGATGATTTAACCGTGCTGTTCAGCGAAGAGCTGGGTGCGGTGATTCAGGTAGCCGATAGCGAGCTTGCCTATGTGCAACAAGTGCTGGCTGAATTTAATCTGGCTGCCAACAGCCATTTGTTAGGTGCAGTCAACGACAGCGACGAGCTCATCGTACGTCGTGGCGACCAGTCAATTTTCAGCGATTCGCGCACCCGTCTTCGCAGCATTTGGGCGGAAACGACCCATCAGATGCAAGCGATGCGTGACAATCCAGATTGCGCCAAGCAAGAGTTTGAAGCGAAATCCGACAAAAACGATCCAGGTCTGAACGTGAAGTTAAGTTTTGATCTGAACGAAGACGTCGCTGCGCCTTATATTCTGAAAGGGGCAAAACCGCGGATTGCTGTGCTGCGCGAGCAGGGCGTTAACTCACATGTCGAAATGGCTGCTGCCTTTAACCGTGCAGGTTTCACCGCGGTAGATGTGCATATGTCGGATATTCTGTCTGGTCGTCGTGGCCTTGAGGAATTTAACGGCTTAGTGGCTTGTGGCGGTTTTTCCTACGGTGACGTATTAGGTGCCGGTGAAGGTTGGGCGAAATCTATTCTGTTTAACGACAAAGCCCGCAGCGAGTTTGCCCGTTTCTTCGAACGTGACAGCACCTTTACGCTGGGTGTATGTAACGGTTGTCAGATGGTGTCGAACCTGAAGTCGTTGATCCCAGGTGCAGATTTATGGCCTCGTTTTGTGCGCAATAAATCAGACCGCTTTGAAGCACGATTTAGCTTAGTGCAAGTGCAACAAAGTCCGTCGGTACTGATGGCTGGTATGGCCGGCTCGCAAATGCCAATCGCCGTATCACACGGTGAAGGTCATGCTGAGTTTGCCAGCGCTGCAGCCTTAGCTGCAGCAGAACAAAGCGGCACTATTGCGCTGCGTTTTGTTGACAACTATGGCCAGGTGACGCAGCAATACCCGAACAACCCGAATGGTTCACCAAACGGTATTACCGCACTGACCACCACCGACGGTCGTGTCACCATTATGATGCCGCACCCGGAGCGGGTATTCCGCGCCGTCAGCAACAGCTGGCATCCGGATGAGTGGCAAGAAGATAGCCCATGGATGCGGATGTTCCGCAATGGCCGGATTTTCTTAGGTTAATTCTGGAAAATCGGATTGATAAAAAAACCAGCTTCGGCTGGTTTTTTTATCACGAAGATATCTGTCTTGAAGACACCGGCGCCAAGGTGTTCGTCAAAATGACTGGATTTATATTGTGCGCTAACTTGTGCGCAAACTTCTGTCCCACAGTAATCAGGTGATTCGGTTATCGATTTTGATTTGCTGTCGCCGCTGTTAGTCGATATGCTGGGTTTTGCCTGATGCCATCCATCTTTGCCGGCCTGAATCGTTGTCGGTTGGTGGCAGCCGTACTTTTGCACTGATAACATCAAATAATAAGAAACAGATGAATTCACTATTTAGGGCTGAAGCTGTAGCCCAGCAACAACAACGACTGCAAGGCGAAGTGAATTTAACCCGGCCACCGACTTTGGTTTGGCTTGCCTGGTTAATTGGCGGGATTGCTCTGATCAGTCTGTTTTTTCTGCTCAGTGGCAATTACCAGCGTAAACAAACTGCTTTTGGCTTGTTACAACCGGAGCTGGGGGTTGTCAGATTACATACCACCACTGCAGGTGTCGTGAGTGCAGTGCTGGTCAAAGAGGGCGAGCAGGTAATTGCTGGCCAGCCGTTAATTCAGTTAAGTTCCCGTCTTTACGCGCAAGGGCAACCAGAACTCAATGCCACTTTGTTGCAAGAACGGCAGTCGATGTTAGATGCGCTGCTGGCACAAAAACAACAAAATGAACAAAAACATCAATTGCAGCGGGTTGAGACTGAGCAAAAAATTAATAGTTTGGAACTGCAACTCGTTGAGCTAAAACAGCAAATTAGTACCTTTAGCCAGCGGCTAAAACTAAATCAGCAGCAAGTAGAGCAGCTGCAAAAACTCAATGGTACTGGATATATTTCCGAGTTGGAACTCAATCGGCAACGTGATCTGATGTTGTCGTTACAGCAGCAAGACAAAGTGTTGACTGGCCAGCAGCTGGCATTATCAGAGCAATTGTCGCAACAGAAAAGTTTATTGCAACAACTGCCGCTGCAATACCAGCAAGAGCTGACGCAGTTGGAGCAGCAAATCTCTGAACACAAAAATCAGTTGGCGCGCTTGCAGCATGAACAAAGTAATTTAATCACCGCGCCGGTGGCAGGTGTAGTGAGCGCGTTACAGGTCAAACCCGGTCAGCAGCTAAATCAGGGCGTTTTCGCTCTCAGTTTGTTACCTGAACACAATCAATTAGAAGCAGTTTTGTATTTGCCAACCCGCGCCATCGCCTTTGTTGAAGCCGGCCAGCAAGCCCGAATTCGCTATCATGCTTTTCCATACCAACGTTTTGGCGTGCATCAGGCTCAGATCATTGAAGTCAGTAGTACGGTGTTATTGCCAAATGAAGTAACAAATCTAACGCTAACAGAACCAAGCTATCGCTTGCGGCTCAAGCTCAGTGCTCAGCAGATCAGCGCTTATGATCGCGAATTACCCCTCAAAGCAGGCATGACGTTGGAAGCCGATATCATCACCGAACAACGCAGTTTATTACAGTGGTTATTCGATCCGATTTACAGTATTCAGGGACGGTTATAATGAGCAATCCGGCAGAGCGTTTAACCTGGTGGAGTGCGCAGCGGTTACCGTTGGTATTGCAAACGGAAGCTGCTGAATGTGGCTTGGCGTGTTTAGCGATGGTCAGTGGTTTTCATGGTTATCAGACCGATCTCAACGAGCTACGGCAGAAATTTGAACTTTCGATTGAAGGTTGCACCTTACTCGATTTAATGAAATTCGCCGAACGGTTGGAACTGACCAGCCGGCCACTTCGCATTGAGCTGGATGATTTAGCCGAGCTGAGCACGCCCTGTATTTTGCACTGGGACATGAATCATTTTGTGGTGCTAAAAGAAGTGAAAGCGGGTCGATGCATTATTCTTGATCCGGCATTTGGTGAACGTAATTTGGCCTTTGCCGAGGTTTCGAAACACTTTACCGGTATTGCATTGGAGCTGATGCCGACCACTGATTTCAGCTTGAAAAAAGACGTCCGTAAGCTAGGGTTGTCCGATTTCTGGTCAAAAATTACCGGCTTTAAACGCTCGTTAGCGTTGTTGTTGTCCTTGTCGTTATTGCTGCAGGTTTTTACATTAATTGCGCCTTATTACATGCAATTGGTGGTCGATGATGTGCTTCTCACCTCGGACGATAACTTATTGCTTATTTTGGCCATCGGCTTTTCATTGGTGTTGTTATTTGAAGTGACCACCAGTACGGTGCGAAGTTTTGTGCTCCTGCATTTTGGCAACTCGCTGAATATCCAGATGGCGTCCAATTTGTTTCATCATATGATCCGATTGCCATTGGGTTATTTCGAAAAACGCCATATTGGCGATGTGTTGTCACGTTTTGGCTCGCTCAATCAAGTACGTGAGTTACTCACCACCGGCCTGATTGAAACTTTGATTGATGGCGTAATGGCGCTCGCCATTCTGGCTGTCATTTTTATCTATAGCCCGCAATTGTCTTTGGTGGTGTTGGCGGCAGTTCTGCTCTATGCCTTGTTCCGGGTCGTTGTGTACCGCAAAGTGCGGCAAATTACCGAACAACACATTTTGGCCAGCTCAAAAGAGCAATCAAATTTTATTGAAACGGTCCGGGCCATTCAGACCATTAAATTGTTTGGCGCTGAGGTAAAACGGGAAGGCGGTTGGCAAAACCTGAATATCTCGGCAACCAACAAAGAGATGCAGTTAGGGGTGTTTAATATCAGCTATCAAACCTGCAACCGACTGTTGTTTGGGCTGGAAAATATTCTGGTGGTGTACCTCGGGGCCAAGCTGGTGATCGCCGGTGGTTTTAGTACCGGTATGTTGTTCGCTTTTATGGCCTATAAAATCCAGTTTGTGGAGCGGATGTCGCGATTAATTGAAAAAGCCATTCAGTTTAGGATGCTTAATCTGCATTTTGAAAGGCTCGGCGACTTGGCGTTGACCCACAAAGAACAACTGCATCCGGAGCAAGAGCGACCACATCAAATCAAAGGCAATTTGGAAATCCGTGGTTTGAGTTTTGCTTATAGCGACGTGACTGATCCTGTGCTGTCCGAGGTGAGTCTGAATATTCAGGCGGGCGAATCAGTTGCTTTAGTAGGACCCTCTGGTTGTGGTAAAACAACACTGATGAAGTTGATGTTAGGTTTGCTGCAACCCAAGCAAGGCACCGTTTTCATTGATGGCATTCCGTTGGCGCAGCTAGGTTTAGCGCGATATCGCGGCCAAATTGCTGCAGTGATGCAGGACGACCAGCTATTGTCTGGATCAATTCGAGATAACATTGCCTTTTTTGATGACAGCTTTGAGATGGAGCGAATTATCGCCTGTGCAGAAATGGCGTCCATTGCCGACGATATTGCGAAAATGCCGATGGGTTACAACAGTCTGATTGGCGATATGGGTTCGGCACTATCGGGTGGGCAGAAACAACGCATTTTACTGGCGCGGGCATTGTACCGACAGCCACGAATTTTATTTATGGATGAAGCGACCAGTCATCTTGATACCAAAACAGAATCTTTTGTCAGTCAGGCGATGCAGAAGTTATCCATTACCCGGGTGATTATTGCGCATAGGCCAGAAACGATCGCATCCGTTGACCGGGTGATTGAACTTTAGGGGAGAACAACGCAAAGAGGTCGATTTTTCCGTTGATAGAAAAAGTGATGCGACCTCTTTGTCATAGACTACATACTCAAGCGTTACATGCTCCAGCGTACGCCAACCATCATCACCAGTGGGTCAATTTGGACATCAACGCTTTGAATCGTCGTGCCATTGAGTCGCACTTCACCGACGGTATCGATATCCATTTTGCTGACCATGAAATGAAAACCCCAATGTTGGTCCAATTGATAGTTCACACCAGCCTGCACCGCCAAACCCCAGCTGTCTTTTAATTTCAGATCTACATTATCATTGGC
>JAHJNE010000516.1 GCA_018820995.1 Gammaproteobacteria bacterium
CGACTATACTTAAAGATGATACCCCTGATTCTGGTTGTGCTTTAAAACTATTGCCACTGCGCACTTTTCGTAAAATCCCCTACTTCAATCATATGCATCGTTTTACACCAGCATTGGTGCGCCGGATGGGTGGCGCCACTATTTCTGTGGCCATTTCGCATCGGCCACGCACCGCAGGCAAGTCTCATTACAATGTCTGGAACCGGGCTTTTGCCGGACTATTAGATTTATGTGGCGTGGCCTGGTTGTTGTATCGAACCCGCCTGCCAGAGGTTGAGCGACTTGAGCGTTTTGAACCTTAAGCCGCGGTACCTCGTGGCGGGAATTGGCTTGCTATTATTGCTCCCCATTGTCCTGACCGCTGAACTTAAAAGCATCGAACCTATGATGCTGCAGACGCTATGTCACCATAAATTATGGCTGGCGGCCGGTTGTTTTCTATGTGGTGTATTTGGTGTTTCGCGCCAGCTCCTTGCCAGTATCAGTGGTTACCTGCTGGGATTTTGGCAAGGTTTATTGCTGATTGAGCTCGCGATGTTAGCAAGTGCCGTCGCGGTGTTTGCTGTTGGCCGATTGTTGCAGGCAGAGCGACTGAGCAACCAACGTTTTGTCTGGTTTCAATCGCTGATCGGCAAGCTTCAAAGGGCACCGTTTACAGGTATTTTATTACTAAGATTATTACCCGTAGGCAGTAATCTCTTAACCAATCTGGCTGCAGGCGCTTTTCATTTACCACTCACGTCTTTTGTACTGGGTAGTGCCCTAGGCTATCTGCCACAACATATTATTTTTGCTCTGTTAGGTCAGGGCATTCAATTGCAGTCGATCACGCTGTTGCTTTGGGCATTGGCCGCATTCGCATTGCTGAGCGCTGTACTTTTCCACTACCGGCATTTCTGGAAAACGAATGAAATTGTCTGACATATTATCCAGCCGAAATTCCAATTTTTGGCTCTGGCTATTGATTGCACTGGTGTTTGCCGCCGGAATGGGCGAACGCGGCCCCTGGCCCCCGGATGAGCCACGTTTCGCGTTGATCGCCAAGCAGATGGTTGACAGTGGCCAATGGTTATTCCCAATGCGTGGTGGTGAACTTTACGCTGACAAACCGCCCTTGTTTATGTGGGCGATCGCTGCTTTTTATCAATTCACAGGCAATCTCTCTTTTGCATTTTTACTCCCAAGCTTGCTTGCCGGACTTGGCACGGCCATGTTGGTTTATGATCTGACGACTCGCTTGGCTGACAAGCGCAGCGCCTGGTTTGCCGTTGGGCTTTTGTGGTTGTGTCCGCAATTTTTAATTCAGACGAAGTTTGCGCAAATCGACATGTGGGTGACCTTCTGGATCACTCTTGGGGTCTATAGCCTCCTTCGCGCCTTATACTTTCAGCATGGTATGCGCTGGTTCTATCTGGCCTTTGCCGCTATGGGTCTTGGGATTATCAGTAAAGGCGTCGGATTTTTGCCCCTTTTATTGCTCTTGGCCATCGGCCTTTGGCGACTGAAAAATCCTCTCCTGTTGAGCACCCTGCGGCGGGTCCGTGTCACTGAACTGGGCCTTGGATTGCTGGTTCTTGCGTTCACTTGTGCCCTGTGGTTAGGCCCCATGCTAGCGCAAGTATTCAATAGCCAAGACCCGCAGTTACTGGCCTATCGCGACAATATTTTGCTAAAACAGACTGCCGGCCGTTATGCCGATCCATGGCATCACTTTCAGCCATGGCATTATTACCTAAGCGCCGTCATTCCGGCATTTTGGTTACCCGTGCTTTTGCTGATCGCAGCCCGTTTTCGAAGCTTTAATCAGTTATTTAAGCAACCGCTTTACCGGGTGTTGTTGAGCTGGGTGCTGCTGGTGGTGATTTTTTTCAGCCTAAGCCCGGCTAAACGTGGCGTTTATATCCTTCCTGCTTTGCCGATACTTGTCATGTTAGTGGCGGTGGCTTACCAACATTTAGTGCTGCCGCGCTGGCTCGGTATTGTACAAAACTTGATGGTAGCTTTACTGTCGTTTTTAGTGCTGTTGCTTGGCGCCGCTTTAATAATCCAACCGGTGAAACTAATGCTAAAACTACAATCTGCCTTGGGAGACGACGTTGCAACTCGTGGATTAGGGCTGATGCTGCTGATGATTGGTCTGCTGACTTTGGCCAGTTTTCGATTTTCCTGGCAACGTGGTCACCGACTTGTTATTGCAGTGGGTTTCCTCAGTGCAACGATACCAATTGTGATCTACCCATTTCTACAGCCACAACGTTCACCCGAAATCTTGATGTTAAAAGCACGGCAGTTGGCAGATCAGCACCAGCCAGGCGCGCCGATCGCGATGCTGGAGTTTAAAGAACAACATTTACTTTATGCTACATATCCGGTGATTCATTTTGGCTACGGCACGCCACTGAGCGAACAGGAGCGCCGCGCCTGGCGCTGGTTAGAAGTAAATCCAGATGGTTTTATCATTGCCAGTGAAGACTTAGTCCTTCAATGTTTCGAACTGACTCAAAGTGAACTTCTTGGCACGGCGCACCGCAAGGCACAACGATTACTCAGTGCCCGAAGCCGCACCGACAGTTGCCAAGCGCCAACACAAACACATTGGTACAGCGATCAAAAAGGATTGAGCCTCATACAGATTTCAAAACCTTAATGCAAAATTGAGTGTAAAAATCTCTCAGTCAAAAGCGCCTAGCCAAATCTATTTGTCTCCACCTACTCTTTTCACGTAAGCCCCAGCAAAAACAGCGAGCTCTGCC
>JAHJNE010000517.1 GCA_018820995.1 Gammaproteobacteria bacterium
CTCGAGTTTGCGATATTCCCATCAGTCATTCTGGTCGCGACTATTTTAAGGTTGGCACTAAATGTCGCCAGTACCCGGGTCGTGCTGTTAGAAGGGCACAACGGCCCAGGCGCTGCAGGGGCGGTGATTGAATCCTTTGGGCATGTAGTGATCGGCGGTAATTTTGCCGTCGGTATCGTGGTTTTTTTAATACTGATCATTATCAATTTTGTGGTTGTCACCAAAGGTGCAGGCCGGATAGCGGAAGTGACCGCACGTTTTACCCTGGATGCGATGCCCGGTAAACAAATGGCAATTGATGCGGATTTAAACTCTGGTTTTATCGACCAGGACCAGGCACGTAAACGTCGCGAAGAAGTCACAGCTGAAGCTGACTTTTATGGTTCGATGGACGGTGCCACGAAATTCGTAAAAGGCGACGCCGTAGCTGGTTTGGTGATTGTTGCGATTAACCTGGTGGGTGGATTATTCATAGGAATGATCCAACATGACCTGACTTTCAGCAGCTCGCTGGAAATTTATACATTATTGACCATCGGTGACGGTTTAGTGGCGCAAATTCCTGGTTTGTTGCTGTCAATTGGCACCGCCATTATCGTCACCCGGCAGAATAAAGATGCCGACATGGGCGAGCAAATGACTGGTCAGCTAGGGAATACCAAAGTGTTGACCATGGCCGCAAGTCTATTGACGATTATGGGGATAGTCCCTGGCATGCCACATGTGGCTTTTTTAAGTTTAGCTGCCGTGGTAGGTGGGGCGTCATATTACATTTATAAACAAAAATCGACGCCGAAATCTGAACTGGTAAATCGTAAAACCGAACTGGTGCCGAGTAATGATTTACAGCCCCAAAAAGAAATCGGCTGGGATGACGTGCAGCCAGTGGATATTATCGGTTTGGAAGTGGGATATCGGTTAATCCCGTTAGTAGACAAATCTCAGGGCGGTGAATTGCTGACCCGAATTAAAGGTGTCCGTAAAAAACTATCACAAGAACTTGGTTTCCTGGTGCCAGCTGTCCACATCCGCGATAATCTTGACCTGGAGCCGAACACTTACCGCGTCACTTTAATGGGCGTAACCAGTGGTACTTCTGAGCTACGGCATGACAATGAGCTAGCCATTAATCCAGGGCAAGTGTTTGGCACTGTCAAAGGTGTCGCAACCAAGGATCCGGCTTTTGGTCTGGAAGCAGTTTGGATCGCCAAAAATCAACGGGAACATGCCCAGACGCTTGGTTATACCGTTGTTGACGCAGCCACGGTCGTCGCTACGCATTTAAGTCAAATTCTCAGTAATAATGCGGCAAGTCTGTTAGGACATGAAGAAGTGCAGAACCTACTGGATATGCTGGCTAAATCGTCGCCAAAACTGGTTGAAGCGTTAGTGCCTGATACATTACCGCTCACGGCAGTGGTCAAAGTGCTGCAGAATTTATTGCATGAAGGTGTTCCTATCCGTGATATGCGAACCATAGTACAAACTCTGGTCGACTATGGCGCCCGCAGCCAGGATATCGACGTATTGACGGCAGCCTGCCGAATTTCATTACGTCGTTTGATTGTGCAAGAAGTGGCGGGAGCGGCCAACGAAATCGCCGTGATGACCTTTGCGCCTGAACTTGAGCAGATGCTACATCAGTCAATGCAAGCCGCAGGTAACGACGGCTCCGGTATCGAGCCTGGGCTTGCAGAGCGCATTCAGGATTCGCTGCGTGAGGCCAGTCAACAGCAGGAGCTTGCCGGCGATCCAGCTGTTTTACTAACATCAGGGATTTTACGTGCAGTGATGGCACGATTCGTGAAGTACACCATTCCAGGACTGCGGGTTTTGTCCTATCAGGAAATTCCGGACGATAAACAGGTTCGGATCGTCAGTGTGGTAGGGCAGGCGAGTTAGGAGTTAAAGCATGAAAATTAAACGTTTTGTCGCAAAAGATATGCGTACAGCGCTGACTGAAGTAAAAGAGTTTCTCGGGCCTGATGCCATTATTCTATCGAATAAGAAAGTTGCTGGTGGTGTTGAAATCGTCGCGGCAGTGGACCCGGAAGCCGCGCCAGCCAAGGTCTTAGCTACGGAACCTGAATTAGCGCCCTCTAGCAATGTTCGCTCTGGACTATTGGATATTCGAGTTGGCGATGATGACGAAGATAGCAATCCGCCGGCAGATTCACTGCGGGCCTTGTTGGCTCGGCAAATGATTAAACAGCAAAAGGCCGCCCCAGAGAGCACAGCAGCGCCCGTCAAACCATTGACGTCTAAATCCGTTATGCCCGAAGACGCTATCCGTCCGTTTGGACAAAAATTACACTCTTCAGCCCCAGAACGTCAGAATTCCGCCGCAGCAGGTGTTAATTTACAAGAATTATCGACACTGCATAAGCAACAAGCCAGTTTGATGCAGCAACAATTTGACGCCATGCGTCAGGAAATGCAGTCGATGAAGCATTTATTGCAACATCAGGTGTCTGGTTTGATGTGGCAAGACCTGGCCCGACGTGAACCGGTAAGGGCTTTAGTCATTGAGCAGCTTATTCAACTGGGGCTCACGGAAGCGATGGCTGATCAGCTTGCCTGTTTTATGCCCGAAGATATCAGCGACACCGATGCGTGGAGTTGTGCACTTGATTTACTCGCCGGTCAATTAACCACCACCAACGACGATATTATGCGCCGTGGCGGGGTCATCGCTTTAGTTGGACCGACTGGGGTTGGTAAAACCACAACTGTTGCAAAACTGGCTGCTCAATTTGCGAAACGTCACGGTGCTGAACAAGTCGCGTTGATCACGACTGACACTTTTCGGATCGGGGCTTTTGAACAATTAGCAACTTTTGGAAGAATTATTGGATGTCCGGTGAAACAAGCGCGCGATCATGAAGAACTTGCGCTATTGTTAACTCAACTTCAGCAACGTAAATTAATTTTGATCGACACGGCTGGTATGAGCCAGCGAGACGTTCGATTAGCTGAAAATCTCTCGTCTTTAGTGCATAATTCGCGTGTCAAAATAAAAAGTTATCTGGTATTGTCTGCGACATCGCAAGCGCGTGTCATGCAAGAGACAGTTGACCACTTTAAACGAATTTCTCTGGCGGGTTGTATTTTCACCAAACTTGATGAATGCTTAAGTCTCGGTGAAATCATTAATGTAGCAATTCAAAATGCTTTACCGGTCAGTTATTTGACGAATGGTCAACGTGTACCTGAAGATATCGACATTGCCGAGGCAACGACGATGGTCGCTCAGGCAGAACAACTGCGCATGGCACACAATAGTTCGGGTCATCAGTGGTATCAGGATGGGCTTACTCGAACGGAAGAGACCTATGCATAATCATGAATTAACTTACGATCAAGCCAGTGGCCTGAGAAGAATGAAGCAGCAGATGGTAAAAGTAATTGCAGTGACGGGTGGAAAAGGCGGCGTGGGTAAAACCAACGTCACTTTGAATCTTGCCATGGCAATGGCACAAATGGGCAAAAAGGTGTTGGTGTTGGACGCCGACCTTGGCCTTGCTAACTGTGATGTAATGCTTGGCCTGCGGGTTGAGCGAAATCTTTCCCATGTATTGTCCGGCGAAGCTGAATTGGACGATATATTAGTCACCGGTCCTTTTGGTATTAAAATAGTGCCGGCAACTTCAGGCACCCAGTCGATGACTGAATTAAGTCCGGCTGAGCATGCGGGTCTTATTCGTGCTTTTAGCGAGCTTAAAACGTCATTTGACGTACTATTGGTCGATACCGCGGCTGGCATTTCCGATATGGTTTTAAGCTTTTCCAGAGCGTCTCAGGATGTGTTGGTTGTCGTTTGTGATGAACCATCTTCAATTACTGATGCCTATGCGTTGATGAAAATATTAAGTCGTGAACATTCGGTGCAAAAATTTAAAATTGTAGCGAATATGGTGCGTAGTTTACGTGAGGGACAAGAGCTGTATGCGAAGCTCAGCCGAGTAACGGACCGCTTTTTAGATGTCACATTAGAATTAGTCGCAACCATTCCGTTTGATGAAAATGTACGTAAAGCGGCACGCAAACAAAAAGCATTTGTTGAGGCTTTCCCGAAAACCCCTGCCTCGTTAGCCGTTAAAACACTGGCGACCCGAGCCGTGCAATGGCCGGTGCCTCCTAGTGCATCTGGCCACTTGGAGTTCTTTCTGGAGCAATTAGTGCATTCAAAAATTGAAGCCCGGGGGTTGGCTTGAATAGTCGCTTAGCAGCCTATGGTGCTGCAAACCAAATGCAAATACTAGTCGAAAAACACGCGTCTCTGGTTAAACGGATTGCCTACCATCTGTTAGCGCGTTTGCCGGCAAGCGTCCAAGTCGATGATTTAATTCAGTCTGGGATGATCGGCTTGATTGAGGCCGCCAAAAATTTCGATGGCAGTAAAGGCGCTAGTTTTGAAACTTTTGCTGGGATACGGATTCGAGGGTCAATGCTGGACGAAATGCGTCGTGGTGATTGGACCCCCCGTTCGGTACATCGTAATGCCAGATTAATCGCTGAAACAATCGCCGAATTAGAAGCTGAATTCGGTCGTGACGTAAAAGATGTTGAAGTTGCTGAAAAACTTGATATAACTCTAGATGAATATCATCATATGCTCAGTGATGTCAGTAGTGGTCGCATTATTGGGATTGAAGATTTAGGTATTTCTGATGATGTGCTGGTGACAGCCAATGATAAGCAAGATGACCATTTGTACGAAGAGCAGGCGAGTGATGCTTTCCAACAAGCTTTAATAAAAAATATCAGTAGCTTACCCGAGCGGGAAGCAATAGTATTGTCACTATATTATAATGACGAACTGAACTTGAAAGAGATTGGCGAAGTATTAAGCGTCAGTGAATCTCGGGTCAGTCAAATCCATAGTCAGGCGCTGGTGCGGCTAAGAGCCCGGATGCAAGACTGGTTGTAATACTTGAGAATAACCATTGAGGTATCTCGTCGGAGGGGATTTTGGATAAGAATATGAAAATTCTTGTGGTAGACGACTTTTCTACTATGAGACGCATCATCAAAAACCTGTTGCGCGATCTTGGATTTACCAATGTTCAAGAAGCAGATGATGGCAGCACGGCACTACCGATGTTACAAAACGGCGATTTTGATTTTGTAGTCACCGACTGGAATATGCCAGGGATGCAGGGTATTGATTTACTTCGCGCCATTCGAGCTGATGCCAGACTAAAACACATTCCAGTGTTAATGGTTACCGCAGAAGCGAAAAAAGAGCAGATTATTGCAGCTGCTCAGGCCGGTGTGAACGGTTATATCGTTAAACCTTTTACTGCAGCCACTTTACAAGAGAAGTTGTCGAAAGTATTTGAACGACTGGGTTAACCGTAACTGACACAGGAGTGGCGCCATGTCTGCAATTACGGCACCTATCATTACCTTACAACAGGCTCGTGAGCTTGTGCAGTTGTTAGAGATGGACGAACAGGAAGCGGCAAACGAATTAGTGCAGGGGCTAGCGGTGCCAGGCTCCTCTGAATTGTTCGCTGAAGTTGGGAAGTTAACTCGACAACTGCATGACTCACTGAAAAGTTTCCAAGTCGACCCTTCTATCGACAATTTGTTATCCGAAGATATACCAGACGCTAAACGCAGATTGACTCATGTTATTGATATGACCGAGCAAGCTGCAAATAAGACGATGGATGCCGTGGAATCGTGTTTACCAATTGCTGATAAACTTAACTCCGGAATTGGTGGTATTTTGCCCGATTGGACGCGTTTAATGAAACGTGACCTAAAAGTTGGTGAATTCAAAGAGTTATGCCATAGTCTTAATGATTTTCTGAATCAGGCATCGACAGATGCTCACGCGTTGCAAGGTTCATTGACCGAAGTGTTGATGGCACAGGATTATCAAGACTTAACCGGACAAATTTTACGGCGTGTTATTGAGCTCGTTCGGGAAGTCGAAGATAGTTTGATTGGTCTGTTAACGGCATTTGGTCATACCAATCTGCCTCAACTAGATCGACCAGTTGCCGTGAAAAAGCCCAAAGCCGGTCATGAGGCGGAGGGACCCATTATTGATGCAGAGTTGCGGGATGATGTGGTATCCGGTCAGGATGATGTAGACGATTTATTATCGAGTTTAGGTTTCTAAGAGAGGTAGGCTAGCATGGGCTTTGATTTAGATGAGGACATTTTACAGGATTTCCTAGTCGAAGCCGGCGAGATCCTTGAGCTGTTGCAGGAGCAGTTGGTCGAACTAGAAAATAATCCCGACGATGCCGGCTTATTAAATGCAATATTTCGTGGTTTTCATACGGTAAAAGGTGGCGCTGGTTTTTTGTCGTTAACTGAATTAGTTGACGCTTGCCATGGTGCTGAAAATGTTTTTGATATTTTACGTACTGGTAAAAGACGTGTTACATCCGAATTGATGGATGTTATTTTACAAGCGCTCGATGCTATCAATGAAATGTTCTCCAATGTACAAAACCGACAGCCGCTAGAACCCGCTACTCCAGAACTGCTGCATGCGTTACACCGACTGAGTGAACCTGAATCTGCAGATGAGCAACACGCTGCAGCTGAGCCTGCAATGAGCCTTGAAACCTTTGATGCTGCAGTTGAGCTTGAAGTCGAAAGTGAATCAGTTGCGGTCTCTTCTGGCTCGATTGATGATATCAATGAAGATGATTTTGAAAAGCTGCTGGATGAATTACATGGGTCTGGCGCTCCAGGTAGAACGCAGGCCGCTGCGCCTAAAGCGGCTCCCGTCAGTATTTCATCAAGCGCAACTGAAGATATTACTGACGACGAGTTTGAAGCGATTTTGGATCAATTGCACGGTAAAGGCTCGTTTGTGCCAGGCGATAATGAACCAGCTCCAGCGCCAGTAAAAACGACTCCTCCACCAGCTGCGGCAAAACCATCTACTAAAGCTCCAGATGATATTAGTGATGATGAGTTCGAGTCGTTGCTGGATGAATTACATGGTAAAGGGAAGGCACCGGTAGGTCCTGCAGAAGTTGCTAAGGCAGCTGAAAAACCCGCTGCGCCTGCAGCAAAACCAGCACCAGTCGTGAAAGTCGAACCGCCTAAACCCGCTGAACCTCCAAAGGCTGCGGCTCCAGCACCAGTTGCAAGTGCTGCAAAAGAGCGCGATGGCGATGATAGTAAAGGCGGTGGAAATGCCGCTCAAGCAGATACGACGGTTCGGGTTGATACCAAGCGTCTTGATCAAATTATGAACATGGTTGGTGAACTGGTGCTGGTGCGTAACCGGCTCGTTAGTTTATCGAGCGTGGCGCAAAATGAGGAAATGAGCAAAGCCATTTCTAATCTTGATGTAGTGACTGCAGACCTGCAGGGCGCCGTGATGAAAACCCGGATGCAACCAATTAAGAAAGTATTTGGTCGTTTCCCACGGGTTGTTCGTGACTTAGCACGTTCGCTACAAAAAGATATTAATTTGGTGTTGGAAGGTGAAGACAC
>JAHJNE010000518.1 GCA_018820995.1 Gammaproteobacteria bacterium
AGGTTCTGATTCGCCGTCATCCGAAAATCACCCCGGTGAATTTTGGCAATTTCCGAGACGCCGGTTTTCAGCGGTTTGCCCGGATAATCCAGCAAACGGCCATTTTCGATAAACAGCGTTAAATGGTGTTTGCCATCAATGCCTTCGACCCAACCAAAACGGTCGCCACGATGGGTAAACTGATAAGGGCGGCTTGGCTGGAACGGCACGCCGACCCGTTTTTCGACTTCTTGTTTAAAAGTGTCAACGCCAATCCGGTCGATGGTATATTTGGTTTTGGCGTTTTTACGGTTTACCCGATCGCCATAATCACGTTGCACAGTCACTACATGTTCGGCGACTTTCAGCACGTTTTCGAGGCTGATAAACCCAAAGTCTTCAGCGCGGCGCGGGTAAGTGCCTTTGTCGCCGTGGGTCATTGCAAGGCCACCGCCAACCAGCACGTTAAAGCCAATCAGCTGGCCATGTTCGGCAATAGCCACAAAGTTTAAGTCGTTGGCATGCACATCAATATCGTTATGCGGCGGAATCACCACCGTGGTTTTAAACTTCCGTGGTAAATACGTATCGCCAAGAATTGGCTCCACTTCGGTCGTTTCAACCTTTTCTTCATCCAGCCAAATTTCGGCATAAGCCCGGGTTTTTGGCAGCAGATGTTCAGAGATTTTCACCGCCCATTGATAGGCCTGTTGATGCAACTCCGATTCCACCGGATTTGAGGTGCAAAGCACGTTACGGTTAACATCACCGGCCGTCGCAATGGAGTCAATGCCGATGCTGTTCAGCATCTGGTGCATCGATTTAATGTTCGGTTTTAACACGCCATGGAATTGAAAGGTTTGGCGGGTGGTCAACCGAATGCTGCCATACATGGTTTTTTCAGCAGCGAATTTATCAATCGCCAGCCACTGTTCAGGTGTAATGATGCCGCCAGGCATCCGCGCCCGTAACATCACGTTATGCAATGGCTCTAGTTTTTGTGCGGCGCGCTCGGCACGAATGTCGCGGTCATCTTGTTGATACATGCCGTGAAAACGCACTAACATAAAGTTATCACCGGTGAAACCGCCGGTAATTTCGTCTTTTAAATCGGTGGTGATAGTGCCGCGCAAATGATGGCTTTCGGCCTTCAAACGCTCGTTATCTGACAAGGTGCCTTGAGCTTGTAGCTCCGGATTGATCGGGTATTGTGGCGTTGTCATTAATAGACATCCTTCTGATAACGTTTGGTTTCACGCAATTGTTCGAAATAATCAGCGGCTGCTTCTTCTGTTAAACCGCCATGTTCTTGCGCAATGCGAAGCAGCGCCTGATGCACGTCTTTGGCCATTTTGCTGCCATCGCCACAGATATAAAGGTGCGCCCCTTGCGTCAGCCAACTCCAGACTTCAGCGCCTTTCGCCAGCAGTTTATCCTGCACGTAGACTTTCTGCGCCTGATCCCGGCTAAAGGCGACATCTAATTTACTCAGCACACCGCGTTTTAAATAATCCTGCAGTTCGACCTGATACAGGAAATCCTGGGTGAAATGTGGGTTACCAAAAAATAGCCAGTTCTGACCGGTCGCGCCAGCGTTATCCCGCTCTTGCAGGAAAGCGCGGAACGGCGCAATACCCGTGCCTGGACCAATCATAATGACAGGAGTGTCGTGATCCGGCAGGCGGAAGTTATCATTGTGTTCGACAAACACCCGTACTTGCTGACCTTCGGCTAAACGCTCAGCCAAAAAGCCCGAAGCGCCGCCTAAATGGGTCTGACCAAAAGCCTCATAGCGCACCACGCCAACGGTTAAGTGCACTTCTTCACCCACTTCAGCCTGACTGGAAGCAATCGAATATAACCGCGGTTGTTGTTTCCGCAGGCTATCGACCAGTAGTTGTGCTGTTAAGGCGCCCGGATATTGCAACACCACATCGGCGGCTTGATGCAGCGCTAAAAATTCGCGCAGCGCGGCTTTGTCGGCTGCCAGTTGCTGCAGCACAGTATTGCCAGTCGCTGCCGCGTATTTTTCGACAAATGATGGGTAAGACTGCGTCAGTTCCAGTTGTTCAGTTAATACCTGCACAACACTGTGCTGCGTACCATCAAACTGGACTTTGCTGTCTGGGGCAATGCCGGTGGCGGTCAAAATCGCGGTAACTAAAGCCGGATCATTGTGAAAATACACCCCTAACGCATCACCCGGCTGATAAGTCAGCCCAGAATCGTCGAGTGAAATTTCGATATGCCGGACGTCTTTGCTTGAATCGCGACCGGTAATTTTTTGCGTCACCGATAACTCAGCCAACAGCGGGTTTTGCTTGGTATACAGGCTGTGATGATCATCAGTGGCACCTGGCCAGGCAATGACTTGCGCTGATGGCGCTGAATTGGCAGCTGTTAACCGCGGTGCAAATTGTGCCAGCGCTTGTTGTTGCCAAGTGGCGGCTTCGCTATCGTAATCGACATCCAACAAGGCGGCTGGGTGCAGTCGTTTTGCGCCTAAAGTGGCTAACTTGTTATCAAAATCAACCGCAGTCTGGC
>JAHJNE010000005.1 GCA_018820995.1 Gammaproteobacteria bacterium
TGCCAGCTATTAAAGGATGCCATCACCGTCTGCACGCCGGCCTGCAGTGTGCTGAAATAACCTTTGGCGTGCCATTTCACCAACTCAGCTTCAGATAACAAGTTATTGCCCTGATCTTTGCCCTGATCTGTGCCGCCATCCCCCAAATAGTGTTTGGCGGTCGCCACCACCTGACCCGGCGCCAGCATCGACGGCCCGGCAGTGCCCTGAAGACCGCGTACCAAGGCGGCTCCCAGCTGCTGCACTATGGTTGGATCCTCCGAATAACTTTCATAACTGCGACCCCAACGATCATCCCGCGCAACAGCTACCGTCGGCGCAAAAACCCAGTTAATGCCAGTGGCCGCCACTTCGTTGGCCGTAGCGGCACCAATCGCCTGCACCAGCTGTGTATTGTTGGCCGCACCTAAGCCAATATTGTGTGGAAAAACGGTGGCGCCATAAACATTGTTGTGACCATGCACGGCATCAGTGCCCCAGAGCGGCGGAATACGACTGCCATCCAGACTGTCATCGACGCCGGCAAGGTAATATTGTTGCGCTAGTGCCAGCCAATCGGCCGCAGTGGCCTGTTTGTTGTTCTGCGGATAAGCACCACCGCCATTTAAATAAGAGCCAAAACCATACTGCCGCATTTCTTCAACCGTCATCCAGCGAATATCCGGCTGGATCACCTGCGCCACTTTTTGTGCCGGCGTCATCGCGGCTAACAAATCACGCACCCGTTGTTCGACATTTTTATCCACGCCCAGTGGACTGTCGATTTTTGGCCATAACATCAGATCCCGCTGTTTGCTGTCGCTCAATGCTGACTGAGATGGCGATTGAGACTGAGATGGCGCTGCTGCGGTATCGGTCAGCGGGTGTGCAGCATCTGCGCTCTGTTGCAACTGTTGCGACTGTTGATCAGACTTCTGAACAGACTGGGGCGCCGGACCACAGCCTGCCAGCAATGCCACAATCACGGCTGCCGATAGAACTTTGATCACCGGCATCTGATTGCTGGCAGTGGATGTTTTTAGCATGGATATTCCTTAAATAATTCGGCACAGCGCCGTCAACGACCGGACGGCTCTGCATAAAATCTGCGGTTTGGGCAGGGCGACATCGCTCAAGCCTGTGGCAATAACACCGTCAGCACACTGTGCGCCGGTAACTGGTAACTTTGTTGCATCTGCTGCGGTAAGTTAAACAACTGCTTGCTGTCGTTGTTGTTCAGCACAATCAGCACCCGCTGCCCGTCCGGCCTTAAAAAAGCCACTGTTTTCAGTGGTGCAGGCTGTGTTGATTCGATATGCCAGGAACCGGCGGGTACCGCTTTGCCGGCATGCGCTATCACGTAATAAGCGACATTACGCTGCACCTGATCGCCGGTAATAGTGAGCGCCCCCAGACACTGGAAACAGCCGCCTTCGGTAAAAGGACGATGGGCGGCATCGGCAGCCAAATTCCATTCCAGGACGTTTTTGGCATAGTTGCGGGTCGCACCAATGATCAGCTGCTCGATATGCCACATTAAGGTGCCATTAAAATCAGATTTTGCACCAACCCATTGTTCAGTAAAGTAAATATGTTTATCAGGATGCGCAGCACGTAACTTGGCGAGTTCATCAATACTGCCGTTATAAAGGTGAAAAGCCGTGCCATCGATAAATGCTTTTGCCTTGGCGTCGTTTAACACCGCCAGCGGATATTCCACATGGTCTGGATTGTGATCATAAATAATGATTTTGCTGCGAATGCCGGCCGCTTTAAACGCCGGCCCTAATTGGTTTTTCACAAAAGCGGCTTGATCCCAGGCGTGCATCAGCAAACTTGGGTTGTTACGCTCATTCAGCGGTTCATTTTGCACCGTCACCGCATCAATCCGGATTCCGTGCTGCTGCATACCCTGAATATATTTCACAAAATAATTGGCATACGCCGGGTAATACTGTTCCAGTAATTCACCGCCAACGGTATTCCGATTGTTTTTCATCCAGGCTGGTGGTGACCAGGGACTGGCTAAAATTTTCAGCTGTGGCTGTAGTTGCAAGATCTCCTTCAGGAGCGGGATCAAATAAGCTTCGTCACGCTTGAGCGTAAAAGATTTAAGCGCAACATCGGTCTCACCGGCGGGCACATCGGCATAACTGAAAGGGTCTGGATCTAAATCGGAAGCACCAAGACTGACTCGTAAATAACTCACGCCAATGCCCTGGCTGGTAAACAATTCACGTAGCAACGCTGCCCGAGCCGGCGCGGACATGGTCATCAGATGAATGGCGCTGCCACCGGTTAAGGTATAACCAAAACCATCCATTTGCTGGCGTCGCTCTGCACTATTGAGTTCAATTGTGGGCGCTGCCGCCTGATACGGCTGCAACAGCGATCCAACATCGCGCTGTAGCAACTGCTGTTGATCGCCGGTGGTCAACCACATGGATAGCGGCGACTTGGCCTCTGGCGTGGTACTGGTACTGGCAATGGCAATAGAAACCGAAGTGGCAAACCCGAGGCCGCCCAGCACGGTCATTAGCAGAGTCCGAAGCGCTGTGCGCAGCGCTTTTGGCGCTAAATTCTGCAAAAAAAACTGCATAAAAAA
>JAHJNE010000002.1 GCA_018820995.1 Gammaproteobacteria bacterium
CGTTGACTCATTGCCCACTGCGCTTTTCCTGTAATTCTGAATTGCCGTGCGCCCACTGCTGATCCTTGCTGGAATAAATGTATCAAGAAGCCGGTATGATGAACTTTTCTTTGAACAACTGCCAGCGAACACGCTTTCAGGCTACAATAAGCGGCGTTTTTAAAGGAAATCTGCTTTGACTCATCACAATTCTGTATTGGCACTGCGTTTACAAGAACTACAACGTACCACAAAACCATTTAATGCACGGGGCAGCAAAGTCGTGCGTTGTGAGCATTGTTTATTACCACAACCGGATTGCATTTGTTTCGCCAAACCAACACCTTGTGCAAAAAGCGCTTTTTTATTTTTAATGTATACCGGCGAATGCTTTAAACCGACCAATACCGGCCGGCTGATTGCCGACGTAGCACAAGATAACCATGCTTTTGTCTGGGATCGAACGCAGCCCGATCCTGCGTTACTGGCTTTGCTTAACAATCCTAAGTATCAGCCAATTGTGATTTTTCCAACGCAATATGCTACGCCTGAGCGCTGTATTCAACACATCGATGAAAACAGTAAAATTCCGCTGTTCATTCTGCTGGATGGTACCTGGCGGGAAGCCAAAAAAATGTTTAGCAAAAGCCCTTATCTGGATCAATTTCCGGTGCTTGGGATCCAACCTGAACAGGGGTCGAGCTATCAACTGCGAGAAGCTGCACATCTGCACCAACTTTGTACCGCTGAAGTGGTCATTGACGTGTTAAAAGTAGCGAATGATCATGCCGCAGCAAGTGCATTGGCAACTTATTTTCATACCTTTCGTAAACACTACATGATTGGCAAACCCCATTTAAATTTTCAGGCAATGAATGAATAAAACAATGTTGGAGTCACAGCCAATTTAACCATGCGGCTGATAAAAGTGTTTTGCCTGTAGAGTTAACCACTTGGGGTCATCCAACGCCAGATCATGACCTGCTGTGCCATGAAGCAATAGCGGAACTTGCCACAGCTCTGCAATCCGCTGACTGGCATGCCAGTCGACTAATCGATCATGACGACTCGCCACTAGCAATACCGGGCATGCAGGTTTTGCCGGTAGACAAAAGCGACTGGCGGCAAGCAACTGGCGAAGTACATCCAGCTTCCTCACCGGGCGCTCCATTGCAATATGCTGCCAATGTGCCAATTGCTCATGCCGTAGTCGGGGATTATTGGCCGTTAATTGTAAAATCAACTGTTCTCTTTTTAATGCTGACGCAAACAACGCTTGCGCGACCAAAGGGTAACTTTGCCACTTCAAGCGTTGATAAAATGGGGTCAAATTGGCCGCACTGCCATTAATCAGCAATAAAGAGGCAACTTCTGCCGGATATTGTGTAGCCCATTCGATCGCGACCATCGCTCCTAATGACATCGCCAATAAATGAAGTGGTCGTTGATGTTCCTCGCCTAATCGGGCTCTTAACTGTGACACAGTATAAGTAAGATTCGCCGGGGCAGTTTCAGCCAATGCTTGGCCGGTTCCGGGTAAATCCAAGGCCAGCACGGGATTCGCGACTGCACGTTGCAATAATCCTAAAAAATCGCCCCAATGCGCTTGTTCCCGCGATAAACCACGCAGCAAAATGATTGGTTGATGCGGCATCGGATCTTCAGAATCAGAAGTATCGGTCAATACCATAACTCCCCCGCTTCGCTGGCATTTCTGCTGGTCACCGAAGGTAGCCAGTCAGGCGCCGCCGCTGTGGCATGCAATAAAAAATCAAATAAAATCAGATGTGAACGCAGTACTCTTTTCACCCGATGCGGTTTTACCGGATGAAATAAGCCATGGCTTCGCAATATTTGAAATGGATTTTTCCGTACCCAATTCCAGCTACCCATTTCCAGCGTCAGCGGTAAAAAGGTTGGGAGCGTTTCGGTCGCTGAAGGTTGCTGCGACAAATCATATAAATAGTCCCACAAATCGCCATGACACAAATAGTGCCGGCTCTGGGGTTCAAAAATGTAGTTTTGTTGCGGATAGGTCTGAAAAAATAATTCTCGCAGGCGGTGCATTTGTGCCAGATGCGCAATCGGCTGCAGCGCTGATTTGGCATAAGGAAACCACAGGCGATCGGTGCGGCCAAAACCGGAATGACAATCCAGCGCCAGCACAAAAGGTGCCTTAAAGAGCTGTTGCACATAGTCAATGACCCAACGGGTTTCTTGTTGCAACTCACCTTCCAAGCCACGATACCAGGGCAAGCGTTTGGAATAACGTTGCCCACCGAGCAACCAGGCGGGTTGCTCTACACAATCGACTGGCGCGTTTCGCATTAAATCGACATGCTGCTGATTCGAACGCCAGCCCAATGCCATGCCGGTCGGATTGATCAAAGGTAATAAACAAAGCTGAACTTTATCGAACAAAGCGGCAAAATTGGGGTCCCATTGCAAGCGGCTACAAAGACCTTCCAGAAACGCTAGCAACACCTGGGTGCCTATTCGCTCCAAACCATGCACACCTGCGGTCAATAATAAGACCGGCTTATCAGGGGCTGCAGCGCCAACGGTAATCGCGTAGATCGGCAATTGTTGCTGTTGAAAATCGAGCAAACCCAATACTTTTGATTGCACAATCGCAGGGGCGCTGCGTAACAGGAGTTCCAGCTGATGGAGTTCTGGCAAAGAATATGCGACCACAAGCGATCTCCATTGGGCTTTTTGGCCAGCATAAAACACCTTCGATCACTGAAGATGGCATTTTGATGAATTTTCAAACATTTGGTACATCGTGCAGACTATGCGATAGTGCTTCCCAGTTCACCTTGGAGTCCACAATGAAACAAAACGTCAGTCTGCTGCTCGTTATCTTGTTCCTGCAAAGCTGTACAGTTGCGCCCAGAGGGAGTGAAGAATATTGGTACAATAAAATGGTCGCTGAACAACGCGCACAATGCAGCTTGTTGCCTGAGCCATTAGCCGGAAGTTGTTTGAAGGATGTCGCCAATAAAAGTTACAATGATTTTGTGAAAAATCGTGAACAACAAAATATTGATTTATAGCGAAAACGGTTTGGAAGTAACGGCAAACCAGCTGCAGGATCACTATTTGGGTTCGGTGTAGTAATCCAGCCACTTATCTGTATCCGCAGATAAAATCTGTTTTTCTGTGACCAGTCCGATTTTTTCCAGGATCTTTTTCGAAGCCAGGTTATCCGGCGCTACGATACCAACAATGGCCGGCAGATTGAGCACCGTTTTACCATAAAGATAAACCGCAAGTGCAGCTTCAGAAGCATAACCAGCGCCACTGAATTCAGGTAGCAAAGCATAACCCACGTCCGGGATCCCAAGATATTCACGAAACACCAATCCTGCCAAACCAATATTCACGCCATCCGCTTTACGCACCACCCGGTACATGCCAAAACCATGTTGCTGATAGCTTCGAAGCGGGCCATCTTGCAAATATTGCTCAGCTTGCGCCAAGGTTCTTACACCCCGATCGCCAATATTGCGAAGAAAGCTTTCTTCATTGAGCAAACGTAACATGAGGGCTGAATCTGCCAGCGTCAGCTGATAAAAAGCGAGCCTGTCACTTTGTAAAAAATCCATGTACTTCCTCCGTCTTGTTACTGGCTAATGCCACTGTGGGTTGAAGTCGGCGGCTACAGAAAAAAGCCCAATCAGTAGATTGGGCTTTTTAACTTCGGCTTTTGCCAATCAGTTCAACGATTATTGTTTCGCGTTCTGTCTTTGCTGTTCTAAACGTTTTTCCCAAAAGGTGGCATTTTTAATCCCTAGTTTCACTGGATCAAAAGTAATAGGGCCACCGGCTTTCTTTTGATCTTCGTAATCTCTTAAACAGGTAATCGTTGGTTTGTGCATAAAGAAAATCAACAAAATACCTAACACGTTAATCCAAGCCATCAAACCAACGCCAATATCACCAATACTCCAGATATAACCGGCACTGTTCACGGTGCCATAGGCCACCATAAACATCAGCAACAATTTGAAAAACAAATTTGGTAATTTGTTATTAAACACCCGGTTTAAGTAAGCAACATTGGTTTCAGTAATGTAGTAGTACGCCAAAATTGTGGTGAAGGCGAAAAAGAACAGTGCAATACCGACGAACACCTGGCCAAAATTGCCGAACACACTTAAAAGGGCCAACTGAGTA
>JAHJNE010000519.1 GCA_018820995.1 Gammaproteobacteria bacterium
CGTTTATCTGCAGCTGGTTCGGCCGTCCGAAGCGACTGAAAAGCTGATCACAAGCCAGCGTTGGGGAGCCGGAACATCAGGAAAAGACCAACCAAACTGTATGATTAGCGGTTTAACCCCACTGAATGTCTCTGATTTATGCCTGCCGGTGCAATCTGAACATTTAGTAAGCCAGTCGCCAAAACAATTACCAACGCTGCTTCTGACCGGTTTTGAACCTCTCTTCTGGAATAAATCATCGCGGTTGGAAGTGCTGAGTAAATTACAGAAACTGGTGGCGGAAGGGCAGCAGAATATCGTGTTGATGCTGGAAATGTCGCCATTGTATCGCCTAACACAACCACTGGCCTATGACGAAGATTTTCCGGCTGCCGAACAGGCCACTGCCGCAGAGCGTGAAGCCTGGGTAAAACTACTGGTGCGTTTTATTAAAATATATGACTGGGTTCCGACCAAACGACAACAACATATCAAGGCAAAAGCGGCGGATATGTTATGGCATGAAGCGAGTGGATGGCCTGAATTGAGGGAGATAGCGGTGCAGTTTCTCGCCTACCACTGTGCCGTGAAAGACCCAGCGTTGGCGGTGACTTTAAAAGTGGATGGCCAAAGTCCGGACGCTTATTGTGAAACATTGCGTAAACACTGGCGCAGTTTTGATCAAGTCAGTAAAGGGCAACATCTGAATGATCCGGACAGGGCGGCAAAGGAGAACGTAGCGGTTGAAATTCGTTCGTCGGTGAACGAATACTGGTCAAAAGAGCAAATTGTAGATTTCTTTAATTCTGCAGCGGCGGCCCGTTATGAAGTGAAATGGCAGTTATGCACAATCAAAGAAAAGGTGTTATTGATTTGTCTGCTCAAAGGCGATTTGCCCAATCCAAGAAACTCGGTGCCGTTGGAACATTTGGTGCGCCGGGGTTACATCTTTTACGATCAGGGTTGGCATATCGTTAATGAAAGCTTTGGCCGTTATGTCACGATTGCAGAAGATCCGGCCACAGTGCAGCGTTGGCTACATGATATTCAGGAAAGTCTATGGAAATATACCCGAATTCCATTGTTTATCGGATTGTTGTTGTTGCTGGGGATCCTGGCCTATACCGCCACGGATTCACTGCAGTCGTTGATGGCGCTGCTAGCGACGATGCTGGGGATTATTCCGGTCATATTTAACAATATTAGTTTATTTAAAATCAGTGGCAGTGGCGGTAATTAGCAGGTGTTTGTAGTCGATGCTCAGGCACAAACAAACACTTCGCCGTGACAGCGCCCCTGCTTTAATGCGATAGTACCGTATTCACGACAACCAATTGATGTGGCTTGATAATCTGTGGTAAATCGAGAGAACAGCAGGGGACCTGCAACAACGTTGGGTAAAGGCAGTCTGCGTGATCGATTGCCTTATGGCTTGCTGCATTTACGGCTGATGCTGTGGTGTTGGTGTTGTGCACCACGGATGGTGCTTCGCCGCTGGTGGTGGCGGGTTGAAGTGGGTTCTGGTGCCCGTTATTTTGGCTTGCTGCAGTTACGAAGGCACCCGCTTGGTCAGATTAACATTGGCCGCAACACTACTTTTCGCTCACTGAAAATTGACAATCCATTGTTGCAAGGTGCTCCTTGTACGCTGGTTGCTGGTAAAAACGCTCAGATTCAAATTGGCGATGATTGTGGTTTTAGCGGTACCACTATCGTTGCACACAATAAAGTGGAGCTGGGGCAGCGAGTGCTTTGCGGTGCCAATGTGTTGATTTGTGATGGTGATCATCATCCATTAGACGCTGCGGCCCGAGCCGCTGGTGCTATCGGGCCTTGTGAGCCTATTTATATTGCCGATGATGTGTGGCTTGGGATGAATGTCGTGGTGCTTAAAGGTGTCACTATTGGCGCTGGTGCAGTGATAGCCGCCAATGCCGTGGTCAGCTGTGATATTCCGCCAAACGCCATTGCCGCGGGTGTTCCGGCGAAGGTGGTGGGCTGGGTGAATGGCGACGATGGAGTCGATGCATGACGGCGGCTGCGCTTCGAATTGCGGTATTAATTACCTGCTTTAACCGCAAAGAAAAAACGCTGCGCTGCTTGCAAAGTTTAGTACCGCAAATGAAGTTTCCGCTGCCCCCTTCGCTGCACTTTTCGCAGCATCTTGCGCAGCCATTAGTCGAAAAGGTAGCGCAACAGGCACAACTGACAGTTTATGTGCTGGACAATGGCGATGACGGTACTTTTGATGCTATCGAAGCGGCATTTCCTTGGGTGGAATTAAGTCGCGGCCATGCGAATTTATACTGGAACAGTGCCATGCGTCAGGTATGGCAACAAGCATTGGCAGGGGAATTCGATTTTTATCTGTGGCTCAATGATGACGTAGATTTATTTGCCGATGCCATCCAGCGATTACTACATAGCTATTTAACCCAAACACCTGGTGCAGGCGCTGTTATCGGTAGCATGACCGCACCTCATTCAAAAAACAGCGCGTTAACACCGACTTATGGTGGGCGAAATCGGCGTTCGAAACTAAATCCTTTGGCATTTGGGCCGGTGTTGATGCCAACGAACGAGTCGCAGCCCTGTACCTTTATCAATGGTAATTTATGCCTGATCCCACAAAACGCAGTGGCGGCGGTGGGGGTTCTGTCTGAGCATTTTAGCCATGGTCTTGGCGATTTTGATTACGGCTTGCGCCTGCAAAAAGCTGGTTTTAATGTATTTGTGGCGCCTGGTTTTTACGGTGAATGTGCGGTGAACCCAAAAGCGGGCTCTGTGCTTGACCCGCAACTGCCTTTTGCAGAGCGCCTTACCATGTTGCAGCGGCCAAATGTGATGCCGCCTTGCAGTGAATGGCGCTATTTTGCTCGCTGTCATGGTGGCCCTTTATGGCCATTGTTGTGGGTAAAATCCTGGGGACGGCAATTATTTCCGGCGATGTGGCTTTGGCTGCGGCAGCAATGGGGGCGTGGATGAACCGGTTGCCTCAAGTTACGATTTCTAAAGCTATCAATCCGCAACAAAACAATCAGCCAATACGTCGGTTATTGATCGTGCAGCAGGTGTTGAAGCAATACCGGCTGGCGTTTTACCAGCAGCTGCATACGCAATTGGCGGCGGAGGGCATTGAACTAACGTTGTGTTTTAGTTTGCCCGATGCGCTACAACAGAGCAAAGCCGACAATATCACTACGCCACCTGGGCCTTATGCACAGTTGGTCAGGATTCAGCAATTTGGGCCGCTGGTGTGGCAAAGTGTACCTCCGACGCAACATTATGATCTGGTGATTGTCGAGCAAGCCAATCGGCATCTGCTCAATTACCTATTGCTGCTGCAACGGTTGTTCTCTCACAAACCTAAGTTAGTGTTTTGGGGGCATGGTTTTAATCATCAAGCATCTGCAGGCCTGTGGTCTGCCATCAAAGAGCAGTATAAAAAGTGGTTGCTGCGACTGCCGGATGGTTTTTTTGCCTACACCGAAGCTGTGGCGCGTTATGCGGCTGCGCAAGGTGTTGATCAGAAGCATATTATTGTGCTGAATAACAGCATCGATACCAGCGATTTTGCTGCCAAAGTGCAGATGTTTCGCCAACAGCGAAAAAGTGCCGAGTTGGCCAATGCGCATTCTTATTCCGGTTTCAATTCCAGTTTCAACAACAGTTCCAGTTCCAAGCCAGCGCAAGGATTAACGCTGTTGTTTTGTGGCGCGTTATATCCGGACAAAAAAATTCCCTTGCTGTTGCAAACGGCGCGCTTTTTGGCAGAAAAAGGGGCGTTAAAACGACTGATTGTGCTTGGTGACGGGCCAGATCGACATTTGTTAGAAGCTGAACACATTGCACAGCAAGCCAACCAGCAGCTGCCACCATGGCTCGA
>JAHJNE010000520.1 GCA_018820995.1 Gammaproteobacteria bacterium
CAGGCTTGTTCCCGACCGTTATAACAGGTCCAGGTTTTGCTGTAATCTAAACCCATCGCCAAACCATCTTTGAGAATCTCAATTTTGGTCTTACTTAAATAAGGACTCACGATATCAACCGGTTCATAATTGGCAATTTGGCAGACATCATTCATCTTCTGAACAAATTCCGGTCGGCAATCCGGGTAAATAAAGTGGTCACCGGAATGCGCACCGTAATAAACGGCCTGAGCATCTAACGACACCGCATAACCTACCGCCAAGCTCAGTAAAATCATATTGCGGTTGGGGACTACTGTTGATTTCATGTTGTCAGCAGCGTAATGACCTTCGGGGACGTCAATATTGTCGGTAAGCGAAGAACCACCAATCAGTTGGTTAATTGCTGAAATATCAACGATTTTGTGATGAATGCCCAGTTCCTGACAAACGTTTTGTGCGCAAACAAGTTCTTTCACATGGCGTTGGCCGTAGTTAAACGACAAAGCGTAAACGTCGTGACCGGCACGAATGGCGTTGTGTAGCACAGTGAAAGAATCCATGCCACCCGAATAAATAACAACAACTTTTTGCGGCATGCTGTGCGCTCCCGTTATAATGCACCCAAAGAAGGGCGCGCATTGTACTGTAAAATTAGCCGCATCTAAAGGAAATCAACTCAGCGTGTATAAAGTTAACGAAATATTCGAAACCATTCAGGGGGAAGGTAACTATACCGGCACCCCAGCCATTTTCCTGCGCTTACAGGGTTGTCCTGTCGGTTGCTCCTGGTGTGACACTAAACATACCTGGGAAATTCAGCCGGATTTAATCATTCAGTTGGGTGATACCACCGTTAAAAAAGCCGATTCAGATCATTGGGCGCAAGCTGATGCAACTGCCATACTGGCTTTGTTTCAACAACATGGATACCGGGCAAAACATGTGGTGATTACCGGCGGTGAACCTTGTATGTATGATTTAAATCCACTGTGTGAGTTATTACATCAACAAGGATTTAGCACGCAAATCGAAACCTCCGGTACTTTTGAGATTTTGGCGCCTTTGGAAACTTGGGTTACCGTCTCGCCGAAGGTGAATATGAAAGGTGGTTATCCGGTGTTGCGCAGCTGCCTGGAGCGTGCCAATGAAATCAAACACCCGGTGGCGATGGAAAAACACGTCCAAGAACTAGAACAGCTGTTGATCGGGCTAGATTGTCAGAATAAATTGATTTACCTGCAGCCGATTAGTCAGAAAGCCAAAGCCACTCAGCTTGCCATCGAAGCTTGTATGGCACACAACTGGCGTTTAAGCGTGCAAGTGCATAAATATCTCGGTATCAATTAGTACTTGAAGCTTGTTCTATTGACAGCTTCGAGAATTAATTGATTTATAACTTGACCTTGATTTGAGACTCGCGTTAACAAAACGTGTATGAACGAGAGCATCGCTTTGAACGCAAGTCTTTATGACTGCGTTCAGGCGTTTTGTGTGGTCTGCAGCCAACTGCAAAGAGCTTCCAGTGCTGGGGTCGCGCTATCGGCGGCCATCAGTTGGTTTTTAAGTGGAGGTTGCATCGTCAGTACTTCAATCCAACGCTGTGCCAGCCAACAAGGATTTTGCCATTGGGGTTGCGGATATAACTCCTGTAATTGCGGGTTTTGGCTAAACACCGTTGATAGTTCCGAACTAAGTTGCTGATGTTCAGGTAAAAAGACCGACTCTTCCCAGTCTGGCAATAAAGAATATGAAGCGACATGCAAGCCATCAGATTCCTGCCATCGATGATTAACTTCAATCCGCTGTAAACCTTCAATGGTGATACCAAGCAAGCCATCGTCTAACTGCGTGAAGTCGGTGACTTGTACTAAGGTGGCGACGCCAAAAATGCGATCTGGATGCGTTTGTGCAACATAAGGGTTCAGCAGGGCGCTGGCAAATGGCCGCTTGCCGGCGCAGGCTTCGCGCACGAGCCGGATATAACGCGGTTCAAATACCCGCAGTTTCATTCGGCCTCGTGGCAGCACGACCTGGCTTAATGGGAATAACGCTACTTCTGTCAAAATTCGCCTCGCATTGTCACCAAACTGCAGACTTGTACGCGACATGCGTCATATTGGATTGCCTTGATTCTGGTAATCAAGCAATTCTACAAATGGACTGCGACTTCAGGTTAATTTTTTGCTATGGTTAGACCACAATGCTAGCAGAGGATTTGTTAGTCGTTGTCATCTTGTTTAAATTTTTAAGGCCGCCGCGGATGACTAAAATGATCCAAATGAAGTGCTGGGGTCACATGCGAAAAACATCGGATTACGGCTTAAACGCCTTATGTAACTTCATGATTAAAAAAGAACGATGGTTCAAGCTGTGGTTTTTAGTCATGACGCTATCGCTGTTTCTGCTAAGCAGCTGGGGCAGCGTAGCTCAAACATCTATCGAGACGCCAACTGCTGAGCATGTGTTACTGCGAGCGGTTGTTAGTGAGACCAATCCAGTCCCATACGCTATGTTTTCGACGGAAGGAAAATTAATGGGCGGGATCAGCAAAAACCTAATCGATAAAATTGGCCAATTAAACCAAATGCCCGTGTTGTATTTAGACGTCCCTAGAGCTAGGGTCGAAGGTTGGCTAATCAGCAATCAAGCGGATGTTGGCTGTTTTTTAAGCCCGGACTGGGTCAGCCGGCCAAAAGAGTTAGCATGGGTCGGACCTTTGTTTCACTCGTCACAGCTGGTCGTCCGGCGCAGCGACAGTAAACCTATTTTGGGATTAAGTGATATGTACCATAAACGTGTTGGTACTATTCGTGGTTTTGTTTACCCAGAGTTGGAGCAGGCCTTTGCTGAGCGTTTAATCACCCGCGATGATGCCCATTCTCTGGAGAGCAATCTGACAAGGTTAGCGCAAGGGCGCTTAGATGCAGTGATGGCTGTCGATTTGTCGTTAGGGTATGTATTGTCGAAACGGCAATTTGATGCAGAGCTGAGTTACGATCCGCTGTGGACTCAGCCTCCGGCCATTTATTGCGCTATTAGCATGGAGTCGCCACTGCGACCTGCGCTGCAGGAGTCATTTAATAATTTGCATAAAAGTGGCTATATCCAACAGTTATTGCAACAGTATCAACCTACAGCGCTTAGTTCTGACAATCAAGATTGACGGACTGGATCGTCTTTTAATTTAGGAATTTTTAAGCCTAGTTCCTGCCCCCGGTATTTCGCATAATAAGTACAGCCAGTAAACATCAGACAGCTGGCGATAAATTCAATGA
>JAHJNE010000521.1 GCA_018820995.1 Gammaproteobacteria bacterium
ATGAAATTTATTTATCATGCGTTGATAGTCGTCGTATTAAGTTTCCAACTAGTGAGCTTTCAAGCCATGAGTCAAACCGTTCCTAAAGGCACCACCACTTCGATGCCCGCACCCAGATTGCATCTGGTCGGTGATTCCACCATGGCGGATAAAGTTAATCTGGCCTATCCCGAGCGCGGCTGGGGCCAGCTACTGCCAGAATTTATGCAGCAACAATTATCAATTATTAATCACGCAGCGAATGGCCGCAGCACGCTGCGCTTTTTAAATGAAGGCCGCTGGCAGTTATTGCTGACAGAACTGAAAGCCGGCGACTATGTGTTAATCCAGTTCGGACATAACGATCAAAAGAAAGACGATCCCGGTCGTTATGCCGCTGCTGATTCCACTTTTCCTACGCTATTGAGCCGCTTTATTGCTGAAATTCGCGCCAAAGAAGCAATTCCGATGCTGGCAACGCCCATTTGCCGCCGCAGTTTTAACGCGCAAGGCCAACTTGAAAACAACTTGAATGAATACGCCGAGGCGACGCGTAACGTCGCAAGTCGAGAAAAAGTGACGCTGTTTGACCTTAATGCACAAAGCTGCGCCGATTTAAGCCGCTTCGGATTGGCTGCAAGTCAGGCCTATTTTATTCAGGTGCCCGCCGGTTTGTATCAACAATTCCCGGACGGCAAAATTGACAATACCCATCTCAACACCCAAGGAGCCAGTTGGATAGCGCAGCTGTTTGTGCGGGATCTGAAAAAACAACAACATCCACTGGCCGCATTGGTGTGGCGGGAATTGTTATAAACTCAGCTTGCCCGCGGCGCCAGCAACCGTTGTTGCAACCAAAGCGCCGCCGGACCCGGCGTTTTTCCGCGTAAACGCCACAACTCCAGCGACAGTGGTAACATGGAAGATGTAAGTCCGCAGTCAATTTGCAAAGTTAATGGCACCAGCGCGGACGGATGCTCGGCAACTGCGGTGACGGCTAGGGGCTCTGGTAACCAGGCCCAACCGACGCCTTGTTTCACCATCGCTAACACCGCCATATCTCCCTCCAGCCACCAAACATCAGCGGATAGCCGGCCACGTTGTTTCTCGGCGCCATGCTGACGGTCGGTCACCAATAGTTGTCGATGTTGCTGCAAGTGCTCACTTGTCACACCGGTGTTGGCAAAAGCTGCCAACGGATGATCAGCCGCGACTAACAACACAAATTGCACCGCCTGCAGCGGCCAACAATCAATATTTTTGGGCGGTATTTGCGGCTGATAACTGATCGCTAAGTCGGCCTCTCCCTGCTGCAATAATATCGTCAAATCTTCCAATAGCGGGAATAACAGCTTCAACTCTAACCTTGGAAAAACCAATGCAAATTCGGCCAAAAGCGGTGCCAACCATGGCAACTGCCCTTCATCGTCAACTGCCAGCGTCAAGGAACTTTCCTCGCCATCCACCAAGCCGGCCGCAAGCGCGGCAAGCGCCTGGCATTGTGCGTTGATCAGCCTCGCTTGTTGCAGGACACGCTCACCAGCGACAGTCAACTGCGGATAACGCTTAGTGCGGTCAAACAGCTGTAAAGCTAAATCAATTTCCAAATCGGCAATCGCCATACTGACGGCTGATTGTGCTTTTTTAAGCCGTCGCGCCGCCGCTGAAAAAGAACCGGTTTCAACCACCGCCACCAATATCTGTAATTGTTGCAAATTCATGTATCTGATTTTCTGATAGGTTCCAACTATGTAACCTAGTTAAACATAGATAGTATTTGCGGTAAATCATCAGGTAAGCTGGCTTTAAGGACAAAATTAATGCTCGAACAAAAACCACTCAGTCGCGCACTCGCCGACCGGATCCGTATGGCACTTGCGTTTGAAATCATTGGTTTACTATTGCTAGTGCCGGTGACAACCTGGTTGTTAGATAAACCGATGTTTGAGCTGGGTAGTCTGGCGGTGTTGATGTCACTTCTGGCGACCTGGTGGAATTATCAGTTTAATCTATGGTTCGACCGTTTTTACTTGATCCCGCGCGGCCGCTGGCGAAAAACAATGATCGAACGCGTTTGGCATGCCGTCGCCTTTGAAGCTGGTTTACTACTCGCCTTTTTATTTCCCACAGCATGGTTGCTAGCAATTAGCCTATGGCAGGCGTTGCTACTCGATCTGGGATTTATGCTGTTTTATCTGGTCTATGGCTATGTATATCATTGGGGTTACGATCGGTTGTTTCCGTTGTCATTCAGCACTGATAACAGTTCGACTTAGACGTAAGAAATAAGTACACCTAAGTTGGTTCTATCCTTGTATCGGACGGATCTGGCGACAAGAAAAATACGCCAACCCAAAGCTCGGTTGTCTAAGCGTTCAAGCGCCGAAACAACCACGCTTTGCTACTGCGGCAGTGCAGGTAGTATCTTTTGCACTACTAGCTCCATTAACCGGCGTTCCTGATCCTGCAAGTTCTGCGGAACATTGTTCCCCATCACTAATATGGCGACATCCTGCGCCGGCATCGTCAGCACAAACTGGCCGCCATAACCCCAAGCTAGCTGCAAATCTCGGCCATTATTTTCACCTAACCACCACAAGAAACCATAACCGGTTAAATTCAGGCCGCCCACAGACGCACGCAAAAAACGCTGCGGTTCTGCAGCCGTCAGCAAGTAACTTGCCGGAACCAGTTGTTGTTGCTGCCAACGTCCCTGTTGTTGCCACAGAACTGCCAATTTAGTCAAATCACG
>JAHJNE010000522.1 GCA_018820995.1 Gammaproteobacteria bacterium
TGCCAGCCTTGGCTGGTCTTTAAATTCTGAATTTCACTGATTCGCTTCATCAGGTAGAAAACGGAAGTGGAACCTGCTGTATCACTTTCGTTATTTACCTGGACAAACTGTTTAATGCAGAAGACGTGCCAACAAAAAATAGTTATATTTATCCTTTATAATTCAGTATCTTACGATATTTCCTCATTCGCAATCCGGACTCTCTGCTGTAAATCAACAGGCTAGCTGTTGCTAATTAGAGACAGCGATCAAGTGTATTTAAAAATGTTCTTATAATTCATGAACTTAATGTGTATCCATTTTGCGACAGTCTATGCGCCACAGATTAAATTTGAATTTATTTTAAATATATCAATTACTTGAAGTTGCGTGCTAAATGATAACTACAGGGCATTGCCGAGGCCGGTGGAACTTCTGCCGAGAGCGCTACGGTTGTTCATATGTAATAAAAAAGCCCCACACAAGGAGGGGCTGAGGACTATCTGCGGTAGAGCTATTAATGCGAGGGGCGAAAACTGAGTTTCAGCTGTCGCCGTTAATAGATAAACCCATACTTACGGGCGACTTTGTCAAAATACTCCAAACACTGTTTTGCATACTCGCGCTTTTCCACGTAACTACCCGGAAAGAAACTCTTCTTGAAGCCATAAGCAACGATGTCTTTCAGGCGTTTCAGTGGAATATCAAAATTATCCACCGCCAGCTGATACTCACGACTGACCGTGGTATTGGACACCAAACGATTGTCGGTACAAATGACGGTTGCCATGCGATTTTCTAACATGTCGCGCAGTTTATGTTGCTTGATATCAGTAATCGTCGGGTTGGTCTGCAAATTCGAGGTTAAGCAGACTTCAATCGCAATGCGTTTATCGGCAATGTAAGAGGCTAGCTCTTTGATGTATTTTTGTTTATCGATAATATTTGGGTCGCGGATCATCTCCGGCATAAACATCGAATATCCATGGCCAATCCTATCGGCATAACATTCGGTGATGGCTTCAAATACCGACTCGGCGCCATAAGCTTCACCAGCATGCAGCGTTTTCAACAAGAAATGCTGATGGGCATATTCATAAACTTCTTTAAAATTGTGCGCCGGATACCCCGACTCCTGCCCCGCCAAATCCAGTGCGACAATCGGCACACCTTCTTCGTCGCGTAACCGTACACTGGCACGCACCAGCTCCATCGCGGCTAACTTAATCACCTGCATCGGTTCAAAATCGCGCATCAATTGGAATAAATTGGTGTAATAAGGCGAAAAACCTTTGTCGCCAAACATCCGCATGGCACAGTTGATAATGCCATAGGCAAAAGGCGGTTTGTCGCCAGCGATCACGACTGCTTGTTGGTTGTATTCAGTTTGGGCGCGTTTTAAGCCGTTATTAACGGCATGCATCACCTTGTCGAAGGTAATACCGGCTGGTAAGTCGATCAGCAATTGCGGGGCAAAGCGCACTTCAATGTAATTCACCCCTTCTTGCTGGTTATCTATGGCGAGCTCGTAAGAGGCTTGTTCCAAATTTTCCATATCGCGCAGCACACCGCAGGTGTACTGAAAACAATGCAGGTATTCACCGAGGTTATTGTAGGACTCTTTAAACACCAACTCTTTTAAACCAGCGACGGTATTGGAGGGCAGAGTTAATTTACTGCGTTTGGCCATCTCAATCAGCGACTCTAGCCGCAGACTGCCATCAAGATGCAGGTGCAAGTCAGATTTCGGCATTTCTTTAATAAAATCAGCGGAATAATGGGGCATTTGGCACTCACGACAAGGTAAAACTGCTTTTAGTTATAGCAGTTAGCCGCGTCAGGCGCGATAAGGAAATTTGGAAAATGTCAGGTTAAAACAAGCGGAGAAAAACAAGATGCGGTAAATTGCAGAAGAAAATGGTGCCCGGGGCCGGACTTGAACCGGCACGCCCTTTCGAGCGAGGGATTTTAAATCCCTTGTGTCTACCGATTTCACCACCCGGGCAGAGTCGCATGTGCAGGAGCACTTGGCAGAACGGCGAGCATTTTAAGCCGCAGTGAGCTCAATTGTCATGTTATTTTTGTCATTATTCTGCAAAAACGACGAGTTTGTTGTTTTTTTATGCAGAGCAGAGCCTAAATAGTACGGTGTAAAGCCGCTGATCTGACTGCTAAATTCAGCATTATCCATTAAACCGCTCAGAAGATAACCATCTGGTTTGGCCATCTATACTGTTGCATTTCCAAAATAGCCATGATATTACTAGTGACATTCGCGCAATTGACGCAGTTTTGAGCAGAATTCTTAAGAAAACTCTTATGACTAAGAACACCCGTTTAAACGCAATTATTCTCAACCTCCTCGTGCTCCTACTCAGGCCACGGGGTTTTGTGCATTGGTAACACGCGTTTACCGGAACCAGCAAAAACCCCGAGCCACAGGCCGGGGTTTTTTGTTACCTCCAGGTCTGATAACGGGATAACAAATCAGCGAACGAGGAACAAACTATGAGCGGGCAAGACAAAATCTGGGTTTTCGACACCACCTTACGAGACGGCGAACAGGCGTTACGCGCAAGCTTAAGCCACAAACAGAAAATCCAACTGGCGCATGCCATTGCCAGATTAAATGTCGACGTGATGGAAGTCGGTTTTCCGGTGTCCTCCCCCGGCGACTTTGAATCGGTGCAGGCCATAGCGCAAAGTGTCAAAGGGCCAATTATTTGTGGCCTGGCCCGCGCCGTTGCAGCAGATATTGAAGCTTGTGGCGCCGCGTTAAAAGACGCCGAACGCAGCCGCATTCATACCTTTATCGCCACCTCCCCCCTGCATTTACAATACAAATTACGCCGCACTTTAGAACAAGCCACCGAACAAGCGGTCGCAGCTATTCAGTTGGCGCGGCGCTTTACCGATGACGTTGAATTTTCTTGTGAAGACGCCGGCCGCACACCGATTGATGATTTGTGCCGGATTGTCGAAGCAGCCATCAAAGCAGGCGCCCGTACCATTAATATTCCGGATACCGTCGGTTACACCATTCCGAATGAATTTGCCCAGATCATCACCGGCCTGCGCAATAAAGTGCCAAATATCGATCAGGCCATTATCAGCGTGCATTGCCACAACGATTTAGGTTTAGCCGTCGCCAACAGCATCAGCGCCATTCAGGCTGGCGCGCGACAAATAGAATGTACTGTCAACGGCATTGGCGAGCGCGCCGGTAACTGTTCGCTGGAAGAAGTGGCGATGATTATCAAAACCCGCGGTGATGTGTTGCCGTTTTATACCGACATCAAAACCACCGAAATTTACCGCTCCAGCCATTTGGTTAGCCAGATTTGCCATATGCCGATCCAGCCAAACAAAGCCATTGTTGGCGAAAACGCCTTTGCCCATAGCTCCGGTATTCACCAGGATGGCATGTTAAAAGCGCAAAACACCTATGAAATTATGTCGCCAGAGCAAGTGGGTATTCGCCAAAACGAACTGAACCTGACCTCCCGCTCAGGTCGCGCGGTGATTTCACACCGCTTAGCTGAATTAGGTTACGGCAAAGAAGATTATGATTTAGAACAGATTTACGCCGCCTTTATCGCTCTTGCCGACCAAAAAGGCCGGGTATTTGATTACGATTTAGAAGCACTGGTGTTTTTCCAGAATCTGCAGGATGACGACGAACATTACAAATTAGAATTTTTAAGTTCCAGCACCCATACCGGCCATGTCGCCAGTGCCACCGTTGGGATCAATGCCGGCGGTGAAGTATTCACCGAAGCGGCCACCGGCAATGGCCCGGTCGAAGCCGCATTTCAGGCCATTCACCGCGTTGCCAAATTAGACATCAAAATGGTCGATTACAACCTGCAGGCCAAAGGCGAAGGCGAAAACGCTTTGGGCCAGGTTGATATCATCGTCGAATATCAGGGCCGTCGTTATCACGGTGCAGGTTTGGCAACGGACATTGTGCGCTCGTCAGTACTGGCTTATGTGCATGTACTGAACCTGATTGAGCGCAGTAAACGCATTGATGCGGTGAAACAAGCAAGAAAACAAGCCTGAATCGACCAGCTTTCAACACAGAATTCCAAGAATAGACTTTAGCCAGAGAAACATATGAAAACCTATAAAATTGCAGTATTAGCCGGTGACGGCATCGGCCCTGAAGTGATGCAACAAGCATTAAAAGTATTGGAAGTGGTCTCCAATAAATTTGGGTTTGCCATTCAAAGTGAAGCGGCCTTAGTCGGTGGCGCTGCCATCGATGAACATGGTGAAGCCCTGCCCGCCAGCACTTTAGCGCTATGTAAACGCAGCAACGCCATTTTATTCGGCTCGGTTGGCGGCCCGAAGTGGACCAACCTGCCTCCAGCACAACAACCTGAACGTGCTTCGTTATTGCCACTGCGCAAAACCTTCGATTTATTCTGCAACTTACGCCCAGGCAAAATTTACCCGGCATTTGCCGAGTTATCGCCATTGCACCCGCGCACCAGCAGCCAGGGCATGGACATTTTATGTGTGCGTGAACTGACCGGTGGCATCTATTTTGGTGAAAAAGGCCGCTCGCAAGACAGCGCCTTTGATACCCAAACTTATAGCGTGAAAGAAATTGAGCGGATCAGCCGCGTGGCTTTTGAAGCTGCCACCAAGCGCAACAACAAAGTAACCTCGATTGATAAAGCCAACGTGCTTGCTACCTCAGTGCTGTGGCGCGAAGTGGTCGAACGGGTCGCAAAAGATTATCCGGGCGTTGAACTTGAACATATGTATATCGATAACGCCGCGATGCAGCTTATTCGTGCGCCAAAACATTTTGATGTGCTGCTGTGCGACAACCTGTTCGGCGATATTTTATCTGATGAAATCGCCGCTATTGCCGGCTCTTTGGGCTTATTACCATCCGCCAGCTTAAACGGCTCCAATTTTGGTTTATATGAACCGGCTGGTGGCAGCGCGCCGGATATTGCAGGCCAGGGTATCGCCAACCCGGTGGCACAGATTTTATCAGCCGCCTTATTACTGCGGTTTAGCTGTGGTGAAGAAGCCGCTGCCCGCGCCATTGAAGCTGCGGTTGAACAGACCTTAGAGCGCGGCATCGTGACCCGCGATATCAATCCACAATCCACTTACAGCACTGACGATATTGGCAACGCCATCGTTAATGCGATCCGCGCAGGAGCATAACTATGGGCCGCACTCTTTATCAAAAAATTTATCAAAGTCATGTGGTCGGTTCGTTAAACGGCAGCACTGATTTGTTGTTCGTCGATCGTCATCTTATTCATGAAGTGACCAGCCCGCAGGCGTTTTCTGGTTTACGTTTAGCTGGTCGCAAAGTACGCCGCCCGGATTTAACCTTCGCCACTATGGATCACAATACTTCGACCCAGGTGCGCAGCTACGATGCCGCCGGTGAAACGTCGCGTAAACAGTTAGAAGCCTTAGCA
>JAHJNE010000523.1 GCA_018820995.1 Gammaproteobacteria bacterium
AATTGCCAGCTTGCAGGGTTTTGCTCAATCGGTTTCTCTGCAGTATCGCCGGCTTTTATAGCCCCCTCCACTGGCTTGATATCCGGGTCGATGGGTTTGGCGTCTTGATCAATAGGTTTAGCTTCCGGATAAATCCGTTCCACCGGCATTTCGTCTTGCCGCAATGGAATCGGCTTGCCAGGCTGAGCTGGCATGGGCAAATCGTTCGATGTTGCAGTTTTGGGTAACGGCACCTGTTTGCTGTCGCGTTTCACCTCTGTCACCACCGGACTGTCTAAATCACCGGTCACCGTAAAGTTTATTTTTGAAATAACTTCGGCAGATTGGAATACTTCATCCAGCGCATAAGCGGCAACCCCAGACACCGGATTGACCATCCAGGCCAAAATCACCGGTATACTGGAGGTGACTTTGGGGCTAAAGCTCATTTGGTAATCCAGTTGTTTCGCTTTTAAATCGGCCGTGCCCTGCATCTGAATATCCCCTGCCGCGCCAATCACTTGTGCATTGCTCGTTTGAGACACGCCATTGGTCAGCTGCATATCGCCGGTCATTTTGCTGAAGAAAAACCCTTTCGAAAATACATCTCTAAAATCTAACTTTAATTTTCTGACCAGTGAATCAAGACTCAGCAACGAAAAAATCCGCGCGCCGCCATCACTGACTTCAGACAAAGCACCATCACCCAGCAGCCAGTTGATATTGCCGTTTAAGGTCTGCCAATTAAACTGGAATGGTGCACCTTGCCATTGGATATGTTGAAACTTAATGGTCGCTTTGCTGCCACTGAGGCTACTGCTGACATCATAATCGCTGAGTAGCTGACCAAATGCCGGACTGGTCAAGGTGCCATTCAGTTCGGTCTGACCCAAACCACCATCGGCTTGCCAGGTTCCGTTCGCGAGCCAGCGATGCCCCTGATAGTGACTGCTAAATTCCAGCAGCTGAAAACTGCTGCCATCAGATTTACTTTGGATCTGCACTTCACCCAACTGAAAATGACCGACGGTGCACTTTGCACAAACAATATCCAACGGAGGCAAATCAGCCAGCCAAGGCATTGGTTGTAATGCAGCAAAAGCTTTGGCTTCCAATGTAGCGTAATTCGGTTTTTCGATACTGTCGGGGTCAAGCAACAACTGTGCTTTTAATTCTGCTGCAGCCAGCTCTTCAGCCTGCTGATCAGCAAACACTAATTTCAAATGCTCAAGTCTGGCTTGGATACCTTGCTCTTTTAAATCATGAAACAACTGAATATCACCGGCAGCTTCTGTTGCATCCAGTCGCATCAACCAATGATCAGGCTGTGGTGTCAACGTCAGGGTCGTCGCGTGTAATGACACATCATCAAATAAATGTAACGCGCCAACTTTGGCACGGATCAGCTGTAGCGGCGGCAAAAGCGATTTTTCAGAAGTTCCAGGTGCGTTCACCTGACTCTGGACCAATTCCAGCCAAGGCACAAAATCTGCTCGCGGCAAATCCATTTCAATCTGAAAACCAGGCGCCAATTGTGCGGTTGGCTGACCCAAACTCAGCAACGCTTGGCTGATGGTGCCGCTTTCCTGGTCTAACTTGGCCAGAAAACGTAACTGATCACCATACTTTAATTGCAGATCCGAACCGGTTTGATTGCCTTTTGCTTCCAGTAAGACAGTGGCGCCATCGGCGGCTGTTTTGCCAAAAGGCGCCGGCAGTTTGAGTTCAGCGGCGGCTAAATCAATCAGCACTTTCGACTGATAGCTAAAACCGTTCTCAGGCAGCGCAATCGACAATTGCCAATCAAAGTTTGCATTGCCCTGCCCCAACTCGCGCCAGTCTTCACTGACCAAGCCTAATAAGTGATCGGTGCCATGCTCCCCTTTTGCCTGCAATTCAACCTGATAATGGCCTTGCTGCTGCGAACCTTTCAACGTTGCCTGCATCGGCACACCATAACTCACCAGCTTTAATTGCTCACTGCTGATCTGGTCATTGATAAAGCTGAGCCGTCCTTGCAACTGCTCAACCGCCACTGCCGGCGCTTTAATGGTTAGATTATTGGCAAGAAAATCGACCTCGCCACGTGCAGTGACTGGCGCTACATCGGGCTCGGCGCTGCTGTCATCTTTTAGACTAATTTGCAGCTGAACTTTTGCATCGAGCAAACCATCCACGCCTAGATAATCCAGCGTACTACCGACCGAATCACTGAGCGGCGAGGCGAGCAGTAAGCCAGTCACCAGCTCGGCTTTGGTCTGGGTTTTGATATCAATCCATAAGTCGTCGGCGTGAAATAAGTCAGGGATGCTAGCCGTCACACCATCATTGAGTGGCACGTCAAACAGCACGCCAGCCTGGCTTTGGATCAGCATGCCGGCGTTTTCAAACAACAGTTCAGCTGTCATGCCACTAATGGTCGGCCAGTTTGGATCGAAGCTAAAACCAGCATCATCGACCACCGCCAATGCCTGAAACTTGCCTTCACCGCCACGATAAGGAAAATCGGCAAACGCACCTTGCCATAACACTCTTGCCGTTGGGATAGTACCGCTTTGCAGTGCCGGAGTCAGATAATCGATGACTGATTGCGGCATATGGCGGATTGGAAAATAATGCTGTGCATCGGTGACCGGGACTTGGCGTAGTTCACCGAGCAAGGTCATGGCTGGCTTTTCGCCAAACTGAATTACCAGTTGCGCATCAAGTTGCAACGCTGGATCACGCAGCGCCAACCGTGGTATTTGCAAACGCCACTGGTTATCTTGTTGCACCAGCTCCAGCTGACCAGATAAACTTTGATAGGCAGTATCGCGGCTAAACGCATCACCCCAGCGTAACGCGCCATCCTGACCAAATAAATCCAGCCGGATATAGTCCCGACTGGCACTAAAACGTCCGGTCAAGCCTTCTAGCCCTGGCACATCGTCTACCGGTGCTGAAGTTAAATCGATGAAGTCACCACTGACGTACCAATCTTTTTCTGAGATCCGCAGCGCCAGTTGCGTCAGCCGAGCATCAGCCTGATAGGCCAGAATGGATTGCAAAGCAGCAGAATCTTCAGCCAATAACTGCGCCAATGGCACCATCGCCGCCAACTGGAATTGTTGCAGCGCGCCGTTGTAAACTCCGCGCGCACTGGATAATTGCAGCTGTAAGTCACTAAAACTTTTACCGCCACTGCTTAACGTCAGCGCTGACGAAGTTAAGCCCCAGCCATCTTGATTTGGCTGCCACAACAACTGGCCCTGGCCCAGTGTCAATTGCCGGGTTTTACCACCTTGCTGCCATACCAAGCGGTTTTGCGCCAAGGCAATTTGGAATTGCTGCAAGGAGCCGTTGACGATATCGCCCCAAGCCTGGAAGTTAATATCAGCCCGTTCCAGCTTTTTACTTTGAGGAACTAAATTCTCAAACCAGGGCAATACATCCAGTTCGTGACTGGACAAATACAACTGGCCCTTGCTGTCGGCAAGTGTCTCGCCATGTAAATCAATAATAAATGCGCTGGTGTTGGTGGTAATGCCAGCAATCGCCACTTCGCCGGAACCTTGATGTCGCGAGCCTTCATTGCGCCAGGCTAGCTTAGAAATGCGGATAATAATATCGGGGGTGTATTGGCTTTGCAGCGTCAGTTCGCTGTCGACTAAGGTAAAATTTTTCAGTTGCTGAAACAACAGCTGCTCTACTGCCGTCAGCAAGGGCTCAGAATCTTGCGTTTTGGTACTTTCAGATTTCAGCAGTTCACTGCTGTTAAGCTGATATTTCAGACCACTCAGTTCAAAGTGCTCAGCTTTGAGTTGCAGGCCGCGCAAACTACCCCAGAAGTCAATCCGAACCCGGGTTTCGGCAATTTGCAGCAGCACATCGCCCTGATCATTTTTTACTTCAACTTGTTGCAGTAGTAGCGCCGGGCCGGTGCTTTGCCAGCCCGCACTGAGCTGGCCAATCTGCACTTTTGCGCCGTAGTTATCAGCAATCAGTTGTTCGATATTAGTTTTGTAGCTTTCGGCGTAAGGCAAACCGAACCGCAGCACGGTGACGGCAGTTGCGAGGATCACAATACAGACGGCTAATAGCAGCCAGGTTTTGTGCAGGCAGAAAAACCAAGCCCGCTTCAGCTTTGTCACTACATCATCACCACATCAAATTGTTCCTGGGTATATTGCGGCTCAATCACCACACTGATTTGCTTACCGATGAACACTTCCAGTTCGGCCATACTATGATATTCGTCGTTGGTTAAGGCATCCTTAACAGCAGGCGATGCATACACAGCAAACTTATCAGCGGCATAGGCCCGATTGACCCGGACAATTTCCCGCAAGATTTCAAAACAAACCGTTTCGACCGTTTTTAACGTGCCACGTCCATCACAAACCGGACATTCAGTACAGAGCACATGTTCTAAACTTTCACGCGTCCGTTTGCGCGTCATCTCCACCAGACCAAGGGCTGAAAAGCCATGAATATTGGTTTTGGTTTTATCGCGGGCTAACGCCACTTCTAAACTATGCAACACCCGTTTTTGATGATCTGAACTTTGCATGTCGATAAAATCGATAATGATAATACCGCCCAAATTGCGCAGTCGCAGTTGACGGGCGATGGCTTGCGTGGCTTCGGTGTTGGTATTAAAGATAGTTTCTTCGAGATTGCGGTGACCGACAAAAGCACCGGTATTGACGTCGATGGTGGTCATCGCTTCGGTCTGATCGATGATCAGATATCCGCCACTCTTCAGTGGCACTTTGCGATCAAGCGCGCGTTGAATTTCATTTTCAACGTCGAACAAATCAAACACCGGTCGTTCACCTGGATAATATTCCAGCTTCTCAGTCATTTGCGGCACAAACTCTTCGGTAAAAGCGTGCAGCGTTTGATAAGTCAATTTAGAGTCAATGCGGACCCGTTCTAAATCACTGCCGACAAAATCGCGCAGGATCCGAAATGCCAGGGTTAAATCTTCATAGAGCATCGCTTCTTTACGATGTTTTTGCCGGCGCTTTTGAATTTTGGTCCAGAGTTTTTTTAAAAAACGGGCATCCTGTTCCAGTTCAATTTCACAGGCACCATCAGCGGCGGTGCGAATGATAAAACCACCGTTTTCGTCATCCAGACAACGGCTGACAATGTCTTTTAATCGCTGACGTTCTTCGGCACTTTCAATCCGCTGCGACACCCCAACATGCGGCGAGCCGGGCATAAACACCAGATAACGCGAAGGCAACGTAATATCGGTCGTCAACCTTGCGCCTTTGGTGCCCAACGGATCTTTCACCACTTGCACCAACAAAAATTGACCTTCATGCACCAGTAATCGAATGTCTTTGACCACACTCACTTTGGCATCCGGATCACTGGCATCCCGTTGCACAATGTCTGAGGCGTGCAAAAACGCCGCTTTATCCAATCCAATATCAACAAAGGCCGCTTGCATCCCCGGCAACACCCGGCTGATCTTGCCGATGTAGATATTGCCCACCAGACCGTGTTTCGCCTGGCGTTCGATATGTACTTCCTGCAACACCCCGTTCTCAATCAGCGCAACCCGGGTTTCACTTGGCGTTACGTTCAGCAGTAATTCGGCACTCATAACTTTCCTTACAGCTGTTGCAGTAATTGATCGGTTTCATACAGTGGTAAGCCAACTACCGCAAAATAACTACCGGCAATTTTTGGAATAAAACGACTGGCCAGTCCCTGAATACCATAACCACCTGCTTTGTCTGCAGGCTCACCGCTTTGCCAATAGGCCAGCATCTGCGCTTCGGTGAGCTCGCTAAACCAGACATCGGTTTTGACGGTCTCTGAAAACAACCGGTCGGGAGTTGCCAACGCGATGGCGGTATACACCTGATGCTGACGACCACTTAACAAACGCATCATTCGCAAAAAATCATTTTGATCCAGTGGCTTGCCCAAAACCTCTCCATCAACCACAACGATAGTGTCTGCGCCGAGTACCGGCAAAGGTGTCGCGCTTGATTGCGCGGCGACTCCGGCTTTGGCTTTGCTATGGGCTAAACGAAGGACATAGTCGGTTGCAGCCTCGCCTGGGTGCTGCGTCTCATCAACGTCCACTTTCACCAGTTCAAAGTTGACACCCAATTGGGCTAATAATTCACGACGACGGGGAGAGGCAGATGCCAGAGCTATTTTTTGCATATCAGTTAATCAATCACTGTATTTTAAATTGACGCCTGGTACGACGTAAAAACCAGAAGATGTAAGGCCATACTATCATGCCGGTTAGTACCGGCCACAAATAAGCGGCGCGGAAATAAACCCCGGTTAAAAAGTGGCTGAGCCAGAACACCAGCAGATGGTAAAGCGCCAACAATAAGCCCACTAACAAGCTTTGTTGTAACACCGAAAAGTTACGGATTTTTAGATGGTTCGCGGCCACGACAAAACAGATCACCGAATAACCAAAGGCATTGACCCCCAGCACGGTGCCGACCATCACATCGACCAAAAAGCCCAGCATAAAAGCAGTGCCGATATTGGCCCGATGCGGCAATGCCAGTACCCAATAACATAACACCAGTAACGGCCAGTCGGGGCGGAATAATTTAACGGCGGCCGGCAGCGGCATCACGTTTAATAACAATGCCAATAACAACGTCAGATGAATGTATAAAAAACGCCAGGAATTCTGCATCAGTCCTGTCCTTGTTCCGATGGGTGCATTTCTTCCAGTATTTGCGGATCAATATTGCTAATACCCCGATGTGGCCACACCAACAAGGCGTAACGGATCCGATCTAACTTGGCATAAGGCTCGGCCAGCACTTGTAAAAACGGCTGCCGGGCGTCGCGCTGCACTTTGATAATCCGCGCTACCGGATAACCTTCCGGAAAAACACCATCCAAACCCGAAGTAATTAAGCGATCACCGACTTCCACATCGGTACTGTGCGGTAAATGGATCAGCCGCAATGCATCCGACTGACCAATACCTTCAGCGACCGCACTTAAGCCGGTGCGTTCAACCCGCACCGAGATGGCGTGAGTATTATCCGCAATCAGCAAGGCCCGGCTACTGGTCGGCCCGACACTGACAATCTGCCCCAACACGCCTAAATTATCGATAATGGGCTGACCATTGGTTACCCCATCGTTCGACCCTTTGTTCAACACAATCTGATGACTAAACGGATGGCTATACACCGCCAGCACTTCAGCAATCAGCCGCTGCCCTTCGGTCACCGGATTGGCACCAAGCAAAGCCCGCAGCTTGTCATTTTCTTGCTGTAGAAATTGCAGACGTTGCAGCTGACCGTTTTGTAGCAGTAAGGTGTCTCTTAAGCGGTTGTTTTCTTCGATGAGTTTTTGCTGCGACATAAACTGTTCTGAAGCACCAAACACCATATCCTGCGGCATATTGGCTAAATAGAACAATGGACTGACCGTCGCGGTCAAATAGGAACGCAATTGCACCGAGCTATCGGTGTAATGGTCGAGGGTAATCAGCCCGACACTGCATAAAAGTGCGATAAACAACCGCAACGGCAGTGAAGGGCCACGATCAAAAAAAGGTTTCATGGCAGGCGTAAGCGCTCAGTGTTCAGTTAGTCGTAACTGAACACATCGCCGCCGTGCACATCGATCATTTCCAGTGCTTTACCACCGCCACGCGCAACGCAGGTCAGTGGATCATCAGCAACAACCACCGGGATCCCGGTTTCTTCCATCAGCAGACGGTCTAAGTCACGTAACAATGCACCACCACCGGTCAGCACCATGCCACGTTCAGCAATATCAGACGCCAGCTCTGGTGGCGACTGTTCCAGCGCGACCATCACTGCCGACACGATACCGGCCAATGGCTCTTGTAACGCTTCTAAAATTTCGTTGCTGGTCATGGTGAAACTACGCGGCACACCTTCGGCTAAATTACGGCCACGCACTTCAATTTCGAGGATTTCATCACTTGGGTAAGCTGAACCAATTTCGGTTTTGATTCGCTCGGCAGTTGCTTCACCAATCAGAATGCCGTAGTTGCGGCGAATGTAGTTGATAATGGCGTCATCAAATTTGTCGCCACCGATCCGCACAGACGATGAATACACCACACCGTTTAACGAAATAATCGCAACTTCGGTCGTACCACCACCGATATCAACCACCATCGAACCGGTTGCTTCAGACACTGGTAAACCGGCACCAATCGCAGCCGCCATTGGTTCGTCAATGAGGTACACTTCGCGGGCACCAGCGCCTTGCGCGGATTCGCGGATCGCCCGGCGCTCAACCTGGGTTGAACCACAAGGAACACACACCAGCACCCGTGGGCTAGGACGTAAGAAACTGTTGCTGTGGGCTTGTTTGATAAAATGCTGCAGCATTTTTTCGGTGACGTAAAAGTCGGCGATCACGCCATCTTTCATCGGGCGAATGGCTTTAATATTACCAGGCGTACGACCTAACATCCGCTTCGCGGCGTGGCCTACTGCGGCGACACTTTTTGGTCCACCAGCGCGTTCCTGCCGGATCGCAACCACTGAAGGTTCATTCAGTACAATGCCTTGGTCTTTTACATAAATCAGAGTATTGGCTGTGCCCAGGTCGATTGATAAATCGTTAGAAAATAAACCGCGTATTTTTTTTAACATGAAAAGAGTTAATCCTACTTTATGGGGCGCCAACTACTGTCACGTGCACCTCTTAGCCTATCCGTCATCCTTGTAGATTCGGGGTTGTTGGCTGCCTTCACTCGCCCCAGTCTCATAGACTGCTATGCTCCTGGGGGCTTGCTCAGTTGCCGCCTACCCGAATCTGCAATGATTTTGGATAAATGGTTTGGGTCTACACATAACACGACAAAATTCGTGCGCGTATTTTAAGAAACAATGCGCTTAGAAAATAGCTCTATCTTACACTTTTACAAAATTAAACCAAGTAACATATCCAGATGCAGACCAGATTGAATCAAGTCTGGCGGCGGCATTGCGGCAAAGCGAAAGTATGACTCGCATGGATTGGAAACGTTCCGGCAACCTATTGAATTATCGTGATTGCGACAACTTAATTTTCACGCCAGAAAATCTGCCGGTTGTTGCCTCGAAAACCACCAAATACTGCTTCCCCGCTGGGATTCTCCAACAATTGTGCGTTGGTCGGATCCCAGTCGTATTGCAGCCAGGGGAAATCGTTCAACTGATACTGCAACGGGTAACGGCTTTCCACACCGGGTGGTGACAGTAATAGGTCAAAAGCGGCGCTACTGCCGTTTTTCAAAGTGGTGGATATGCCGCTAATGGAGAGCACGGGGTTCGCGCCGGCGGTGACTAATAACCGTGTTGGCGCGACCGGGCTGCAGTTATCTAAGGTATTTGGCACAAATTGCTGACCGTTATAGTATTCAGCTTTGAGCTGAACCGGCAAATTACTTTGCTCAGAGCCCAAAGCATTGACAATTTGCAGCCGGCCATAACGCCAGATTTTGGCGCTGTCCAGGGTTTTACTGACGCAGCTATTGGTGCTAGCACAGTTGTCAGTTGAGGTCCCGTTGGTGGTGGCTGAGTTTTGATTCAACCCAGTTAGCACGCTTACATTGCCGTCATTGTCTTGGAGTTTCAGGCCGAATAACACAGCATCAAAAGGCCCGTCGGCCGCCGCCGCGCGCAGCAAACTAAAAGGCGTAGCAATATGCTCCGAAATACCGCTATTCCAGCTCAAACCGGTGGCGAGCTGCTGAATGCGCGGGGTTAAATCAACGCCACTGTTGTTATTCTCCGCCACCAGTGACGCCGTTGCTTTGGCGAAACTATCGCGGTAATTTTGCGTCACTGCGCCCACCTGATTCAGTGCCCGCACAGTCATTTTTACACTAGCAGGCTGTGATAAATAATGAAAAGTATCGCAGCTACTGCTGATTTTGCTGTCTGCTTGCAGTTCAAACCGATCTGGCACCATACGCCCCAGTGGGTTCGGCATACTGCTGCCAAGGCTAATCGGCATGCCCAAGTACGTCAGACTGCCTCCGGTGGACAGATTGCCGGCTTGCAGATTAAAAATACCGACTTCACTGAGCGACATCGCCACCGGCGTTTCAGCCTTCACTTGCGCTATGTGGGTGTAGCTGTTGGGTGTTAAATCCCCCGTCACCCCACCGACCGGAGCCTCCAGACTATGGCGCAGTGGAATATTGCTCAGGCTAAAGGATGGCGTCAGCCCGTTATCACAAAAGTTTATGTCACTATCACTTTGCCAGGCACGGGCACTGAGCGTAGTGGTAAAAGTCTGGCCGGCTTTTTTATAGACGGTACAGTTTGCATTGGGTGTCGGGCAATATTGATCAGCCGTGATACATATACCGGCCGGTGCGCTGACAAAGTCATCAGCACCTTGCAGGACTAATCCGGCGTCTTTGGTCGCAGCGCTGCCGTTATAAACCGCATTTAACCTCAGCTGACCGGCGTCGGCATAATTAATGCCAATGCTGGCCTCACCATTGGCATTAAAATTCAGTGCTACAGGTGTGGCGCTGCCAGAGTCAGCACTGATAACACTGGTGCTGGTGCCGTGACTCAGTGAAATCTTCTCTTTCGGAGATGCAGTTGGCGTACTCGGGCTGAGGTATTCAGAGTAAAAATTCACAGTCCGATTGACACTGACAAAACTTGGCGCGCAGCTCTGGCTGCCATCACTTTTAAGCGCTTTAATCAAAATGCCACTGACCGGTTTAGCTGCCAGTTTATCCGGCACCGAAAAGACCAGGCCGGCGGCAGAAAAGTTGACCTCACATTTTGTTGAAGCACCAATCTGACACGTATAAGGATTGTTAAATGGTTTGATCACTGGAACCGACCCTGAAACTCCGATCGTCACTTTACCGACTGTCGTTTGCGACAAGTTCGCAGTTGCCGTGCCACCACTGAAATTCAGCACATTGCCACCGGTTAACCCAGTTCCGCTAATCCAACCCGATGTCGGGATCAAGGTAGCGCTGACCGGGCTCGTCACCAGCTCAGTACAAGCAGCGTTTTTACAGGCTTTGACGGTAATAGTTTCGGGTTTACAGATCAGCGCCTGACCAGTTGCACTGAGCTCAAAATGGTCAATTTGTTCGCCAACCGGTTCGGATTTTAACGCGCAAATTTGTAAATTATCCAGCTCGTGAATATTGTTTGCGCCACCGGTCGAGCCGGTCAGCGACAACACAAATTTATTTGGCACTGCGGCTTGACCTGTCGCGGTCATCGCATTGAAGTTATTAATCAGTGTTTGATAACCGCTACCAGTATTGCGCTCAACTTTAACCATCGCTTGTGAAGTGACCCGTGAATCAACGGTGACCCGGTAACGATGTGCCGGACTGACATTATTGTTGTCCACTGCCGGTGACAGACAATTGCCACCGGTATTGGTGGTACCGTTATTACAAGTACCAGCTAAATAGCGGTAGCCGTTACTGCCAGATCCCGAACCCCGTATTGCAACAGCTTGTTTCCGACGGCCCGGGCTTGCCGGGCCACCTTCGTTCGAATAATTGCCATATTCGTCAATGCCAATCCCGAGCCAACCACCGGCAAATCCTGGGATGCCGGATTTTATGCCATAACCCAGAGGGCCGCCAAAAGCACCCGGTTGCGGGGTAATACTGGCATCTGAAAGCACTACAGCCACGCCGTCGGCACCTTCACCAGAAGTTTTACCGTAAGCAATCTGATCAAATTCAACAATCACCAGGTTAGACAACCCAGGGAAATACTGCTGAAAACTGGCAGCGGTCGATTGGTTGCCGACATTTTGGGTGATCCGTAAGCGGCCATTGACAATTGAAGGCGTGAAATTGCCACTACTGCGGCTGACCACCCAACTGTCACTCAAGCTACTGGCCTGAAAGTTATCGTTAAAACAGGTCAGCCCCAGACCACACACAGCGCCCGCTTCTAGCAAACTGAGTCCCGAACTGTTAAAGGTAAAAGTACTGTTCGTTCCTGTCGAAATAGCGCCTTTGGAGGTAATACCGCCATTGATCGTCGCATTGTTATTAATGCTGAGACTACCGCCCGCCAGAATAAAGCCATTAATTTTAGCGTTGGTGCCAATACTCACCGAACCACTGACCACCAACAGTAAATTCTGGCTGGGTCCAGCGACATTTAACTGCACGTCATCGCCGATAGTCAGACTGCCATTGACGAAGATGCGGACTGTGGTGCCGCTACTGGCAAAGGTAGTGTTATTTGCGATATTGCCGGTTAAAAAGTAGTCTCCAGCCGTCAAACTTGCGGGCAAACTATTAATACTGCTGGCACCGGTCACATTGTAACAATCAGGGTGATTGGCAAAACAATAACCCCAGGCCGGTATCGCGGAATTGGAGCGCACGGCCTGGGTCCAAATCTGGTCGCAGGTTTCACCGATGGCGAGCGCTTGGCCAATCCAACAACAACAGAGTATTTTCAGCCAGGCAACAGTGACCTGACTTAACCGCTGTAATAGTCCAACCCTCTGCTGCTTTGCCATCAATAGGCCTCCATCACCAACACCCGACTGCTTTGCACATCACCGGCATGACAACTACCGCTACTGGTGAGTCGGTATAACGGCCGCGTGGCGTCATCAGGGTTAGC
>JAHJNE010000524.1 GCA_018820995.1 Gammaproteobacteria bacterium
AAAGCCTATAAAAAACAAATGGCTCAGCATCATCCGGATAAACTGATGTCTCAAGGTTTGCCTAAAGAAATGATGGAACTTGCAAAACGCAAAACCCAGGACATTCAGGCTGCCTATGAGTTAATCACTCAACATCGGCAAGATTAAACTCTATAGTGATTATTGTTGGGGCATTTGTGTGACGCCCAATAAATTGATTCCGACGGAAGCGCAATTCAGTTGAGAGGTTTTTTCCTCGATAGCTATAGGTGAATCGAACATCAGCTTGATTACGTCCTCAACATTAGTATCTGTAGTAAAAATGCCAAGCCGTTCATATCCGACTTGGCGAATCATGCGCAGAGATGCAAACCTTGCAATCCCTTACATCTTAACAGTACTGCAAAAATGTCTGCGCTTAGAGATACTCCAATCGCTATCTCAAGCTAGTTTTAATTGAAATATATAATATTTACAATAGCTTGAAAGATTCCTGTTGGGCGGTGTTGTAGTTTCAGATTCCTCATCGACAGTGTTTTACAATTTTTGAATCCGTTTGGGTTGGCGTCACTTATCTTTCCTATGTACATTTTCAATAATTGGCGACGGTGTCTTGAATTTGACGACAGTTCTACTAGCCTTAGTTTGAAAAGTTTCCAAGATGGTTACTTTACTGGACCTAAACATGATGTTTTTTTAACCAAGGATTGTCCTCCCATGCGCCAGAATCTCCCTGTCACGTCCAGAGAGCGGACTTTCGCCTCTGAGCAAAGATTAATTTCAGCGACCGATATTCAAGGCAACATCCAATTTTGTAATGATGCTTTTGTTGACATTAGTGGTTTTTCCCGCGAAGAATTGATCGGCCAACCACATAATCTGGTGCGACATCCGGACATGCCGGAACCGGTATTTGCAGGAATGTGGGATTATCTTAAAAAAGGTCAGTGCTGGATGGGGATTGTTAAAAATCGCTGTAAGAATGGTGATTATTATTGGGTGAATGCTTATGTCACCCCAATTTTGCAGCATGGCAAGGTGGTTGGGTTTGAGTCAGTCAGAGTTAAACCAACTACCGAACAAGTTAGTCGTGCGCAGCATGTTTACCAGCTGATGAAAGAAGGTAAAAGTGTTGCAGGCAGCATGTTAGCGCAATCCTGGCAATTGCCGGTTGGCTTGGCTGCAGTGTTAGCGATTACTGTCGGCGCTGCAACATTGTTTGGTCATTACGGTGCTGGTGTTGCTGCAGCATTGAGTAGTTTGGGTTTGTTGAGTGTTGAGCGGGCAAGTATTCAAAAATCTCAGCAGAAATTAAAGGCGCAGCTAAGTAGTCCATTTTTGTGTCCGGTCGCTAGTCAGGTATTTACCGGAAATAGTGGTGCTTGGGCGCAATTAGAATTGGCGTTGATTACAGAAGGCGCTCATTTGCGGACGGTTTTAACACGGCTTGAAGATGCCGCCTTGTTAGCGTCTAAAGAGTCCTCTCAGGCTCATAATTTATCGAAGGCCACATTGGCGTCTATTAGCTCGCAGCAGCATGAAACCGATCAGACTGCGACTGCGATGAACCAAATGACCCATACCATCGCTGAAGTTGCGCAAAATGTGCAATTAACCTCAAACCAGGCTGTGAATGCCAATGAGTTAACCAGCCAAGGTCAGCTAGTTGCACAACAAACCAAGGATGCTATTCATGCGCTGTCGAAGGTGGTACAAGCGATATCTATCGCAGTCACTGATTTAGCGGCTCAAACTTCTAGTATTACTCAGGCTGCTGAAATAATTCAGCAAATTGCTGAGCAAACCAATCTGCTAGCACTTAATGCGGCGATTGAAGCTGCAAGGGCTGGTGAACAAGGGCGTGGTTTTGCCGTCGTTGCAGATGAAGTGCGGCATTTAGCTCAACGAACCCAAGAATCGACAAAACAAATTCAACAAATCATAAAAAATTTGCAGTTAGGTGCCAGTTCTGCAGTGACTGCAGCCAATGATGGGGTAAAAGCAACCGAACTTGGGGTGGCAAAAGTGATCGAAACTGAGAGTATGTTGCATGGCATCATGGAGGCTGTGAATATTATCGCCAAAATGGGACATCAAATTGCGGTGGCGGTTGAGGAACAAGCACATGTCTCGGAAGATATTAATCGACAGGTTAGTCGGATTGCAGATTTAGCTGGTGATAGTTACCAGCAAAGTGAACAGGCAGCTGCAGTTAGCAATGACCTGGAACGCAATGCTGAGTCGTTATACCAACTGGTTGAACGATTTAAAAAGTAACAATAACTCGACTTCAGGCAAAGCTTAGAGGCTGGGTTAAAAGCCAAGATAACTCAGCCAGCCATACACTTCGTTAAAAACCCACTGTTGATTTTGTGGCTGGTCAATAGATCCAGGTATCAAACGTTGTCGGTAAATTTCTTTGATATTTTTTCGCACCAATTGTCGCCGTAGTTGACTGCTTGCCATAACAAATCGATTGTCCTGTTGTTGTTGGATATCTAGCGTCGGAATTTTATGTTTCGCCAGTGCTAGCGATACGGCTTGGTTCAGAGCTTTGTCTGGCAAATACGCACTGAGTAGAATCAGTCCTTCAGGCGCTTTTAGTTGTCCAGTTTGATACAACTGATTAATTAAAGCTCCACTGCTTCCTTGTGCAACAACAATAATGCTTCCAGTATTATTCTCAGCACTTTTCATCACGGCCTGGAGGCGCTGCAGGAGTTCAGTCTGATATGTCAGCATGGTCTCTGCATTCGTCTCGGTGAGTGGTTCAGGAACCATCATTGAGATGGTATTCCAGCCATAGTCAACGAGTTGCTCACGCAGAAGATTGATCATTCTTGGGCTAGCGGCATGTTGTGACCAATCAGGCACCAGAATGACTGTACCTTTGGTAAATGCGGTCATTGCCGGCTTCTCCAGTACCGTAAATGACTGCTCTCCCGCTTGCAGAGGTTTGATTTCAATGGCTTCCATTTGATTTTGCAGGTCAGAAACGGTCATATTTTCGATACTGCCGGCGGTATTTTCGGCGTAACTTGCAACAGAGAGTATCAGCAATAACAGGAACCCACCGATGGTGGATAAAGGCTTGAATTTGCTCATCGGTTTGACTGACATGATAAGGGGGATAAGCAGAGTATCGGCGAAAAGATGGGAAACTTAAATAAGACTCCGGGATAAAAAAAGGCTCAACGAAAGTTGAGCCTTTTAGCAATCAATTCACGGAGGAAACCGTGGAGTTGATCATTTTCAATTAGCGAGTAACAGCTTTCTTCACAGACGCAGTAACATTCGCTTCAATGCGACGGTTTACCGCATGTGCCGCAGCAGTGTTGCCAGCCGCGCGAGGCTTAGTTACACCGTAACCAACTGATTGAACGCGTGAGCGATCGATACCATATTGTGTGACCAGAACGTCGGCAACGGCATCAGAACGGCGTTGTGACAACGCCATATTGTAAGCTGGAGTACCTACGTTTGATGCGTGACCTGAAACTTCAACATCAGTATTTGGGAAACGCTTTAAGAAGTTTGCAAGTTTTTCGATATCTGCATGATATTCAGGTTTTACAACGGCAGAGTCGTTGTCAAATTGTGCATTTAAATCAATGCGAACTGAAGTTTCAGTGAAGATTGAACAACCTACGCTATCCACTTTGTCAGTGATTGGCGTATTTGCACACTG
>JAHJNE010000525.1 GCA_018820995.1 Gammaproteobacteria bacterium
GCACCGGATATGTTTGCCGATGTCGAAGCAATGCGCCATCGTGATCAAGATCATCATCTACGCAGCAGTCATGCGGTCACAGGCTATCAGCTCGAAGCGACAGACGTTGCCTTTGGTCATGTCGAAGGCATGTTAGTTGATACCAATACCTGGGCAATTCGCTATTTAATTCTCAACACCAGTAACTGGTGGGTCGGACACTCAGCGTTGATTGCACCTCAGTGGATCAAAGATGTGAGTTGGGTCACGTCAAAATTTTATGTCGACCTGACCCAACAACAAGTGAAAGACGCGCCCATTTTTGAGCCGGACACCCCATTAACCCGCGAACAAGAACATGAGATTTATCGGCATTATCGCCGGGAGGGTTATTGGCTGGACCAAAAATCTACCAAACTATAACGGCGCAACCATGATGCTGCGAAAGCCATCTTTCGGCGGGATCTATGTAAGACGGCGCGCAGAAGCACATGAAGAGACCTGTCATCAACAACTGTTTAGAAAGTGGGGATTGGCTAACCCTAACTGTCTGCACCTTTGATCCCTTCCCTGACTTGCAACGTAAATTATTGACTGGCGTCTGAAAGACCGACATGGATGGCACTATTTACTTCAACGTTTCACATTCACCTTGTCAGGCTCTGCCGATAAGCGTTCTGGTTTATTCATCTTAAGTGACTTTAAACCCAATCCTTAAGATACATAGGGCTCCAAATGAACATCATTAAACGTCTTTATGCCGGTTTTGCCGTATTACTTGTCATCATGTCGGGGATCACTATTTTGGGCTTAGTCAAAATAGGGATCGCCGATAAGAACTTAAATCTACTGTCTGAACAAACTGCGGTAGAACAACGGCAAGCGATTAACTTTCGGGGTAGTGTGCATGACCGGGCAATTTCAATTCGTGATGCCGTGCTGGCTGGCAACATCGAAGGCTCCAATCGTCATCAGCAAGACATTGTGCGTTTAAACGAGTTCTATCAACAAGCCGCGTTAACCCTCGATCAGATGTACAGTAAGGTCAAACCAAGCGAGACAGAATCGCAGTTGTTGCAGGATATTCAAGACATTGAAATATCGACTTTGGCAGCCACTGAGAATTTATTGAGCATGATTCAAAGCAATCGATATCAGGAAGCCACTGCTTTTTTGCAAACGACCATTTCCCCCGCCTATAGCAAATGGTTGAAAAGTATTAATAAATTGATTGACCAACAAGAGCAGAAAATACAACGGGAAGTCACAGCGGCCCGCGAGCAAACCAGTAGTTTTGAATCGATTATGTTAACGGTCACCCTGATCGCATTAATCATTGGCGGTTTTGTCGCGATCCGACTGGTGCGTAGTTTAAGACGGGTCATTGGCGGCGAGCCTGAATATGCGGCAGCAGTGCTCCATCAAATCGCGTCCGGTGATTTAACGGTGAAAGTTGATGTGTTATCGGGTAATAGCATCCTCAGTGCAGTGAAAGACCTCACCGACCATTTATCGGATATGACCAATAACTCGATGCGGGCAGCGGCGGAATTATTGACCGCCTCCAGTTCGTTACTTCAAACCTCACAACATAACGAAGATCTGATTGGCAACCAAAAACTCGAAACCGAACGTGGTGCCACAGCAATCAGTCAAATGTCGTCTACGGTACTTGAGGTTGCAAACCATACCAATGTCGCTGCAACACTAGCACAGACGGCGATGGATGAATTTAACGCCGGCCAGATAGAAGTGAGTAAAACTCAGCACAGTATTAATGCCCTGGCAGAAAAAGTGACTGAAGCTGCAGGCGTCATCAACAATCTCTCGGAAGACAGCCGCCAAATTGTGACGGTGCTGGAAGTGATTCAGGGGATTGCCGAACAAACCAATTTATTGGCCTTAAATGCCGCAATTGAAGCGGCACGGGCGGGCGAACAAGGCCGGGGTTTTGCAGTGGTCGCCGACGAAGTGCGGAATCTGGCTCGACGCACTCAAGAGTCAACCCGCCAAATTCAGGCCGTGATCGAGAAAATGCAACAAAGCTCAGTGCTTGCAGTGACGGTGATGAAAGAAGGCAAGTCGCAGGCGGATCTCAGTGTGCAACAAGCACAATGCGCTGGTGAATCGTTAAGTGCCATCAATCTATCGGTGACGCGGATCAGTGATATGAATATCCAAATCGCCACAGCTGCCGAAGAACAATCGGTGGTGGCCTCGGAAATTAACCGCAATTTTAGTCAAATCACCAGTTCTGCGGTGAAAGCTGAACATGAAGCCGGCAAAATCACCAACGCCAGCCATCAACTTGAAGCCTTGGCGAAAAAGCTGGAAAAAAATGTCAAACAATTTAAGACCAACAGAACCATCTAGCTCGTTTGTCGACATTTTTCGTCTTTCTCGAGCCTAGTTGATTCTGACATTGAACCAACTAGCTCACTGCACAATCCTGAGCGTTTTATACCTGTGAACCATTATAAAACTAACGTAAGGGTGCACCGCTGCTCTTGTCACAACAATTTGCTCCTGACGGTCGTTATCTGCACATCACGGTGCTGATTCGATAGCTTTGACCAGCAACAAAGAACCATCAACAGCAACCACCTCAGCCCGGGCGCCGGCAACGACGCTGCCTTGCTGATCGGCAGCTAACCTGGCTTGCCATTCGATGCCGGAATAAGCCACCCGGCCAGCATCATGGGTAATGGTCTGACTCACTGGTAACTGGCGGCCAATCATATCGCTGCTGGTATTTGGCGCTTCTTTGGCGTTTTGGTAATTTTTAAACGGCTTCCACAGCAAGATGGCGCTGACAACCGTGATGACCCCTACCAATAACAATTCCATTTCCCAGCCACTGACCACTCCTACACTGACCAGAACACCGGTGATGAAGCAGCTCAGTGCAAAAAACAATAACGGGCCGCTCATGCCAAGCACACCAAGTTCCAGTAACAAACTGAGTCCGGCGATGGCGTATAACAGTTGGTCGTGATGTTGTGAGAAGTAATCGATGATACTGTTCATATGAAAACACTCTTAACGCTGAATGATCGA
>JAHJNE010000526.1 GCA_018820995.1 Gammaproteobacteria bacterium
GCTTTCCAGAGTTTGGTGATATTGGTCGGCTTGCGCCAAATATAAGGTTGCGCTGGTGGTATCACCTGCCAAAGTAGCGATATCTGCGGCGCTCACCAGGCCACTGATAATCGCGGCGATGGTCGAAGGGGAATACCCACCTTGCTCCTCCCAGCGCTCTTGCTGCGTGAATGGTGGTGTTAAATCGATGTCATTCCAATCCAGTTTTGCTTTGCCACCTTTGGCCAGATAGTCAGCGGCAGGTTTCAGCATGCGGCTGTACCAATCTTTGATTTCGGCATCGGTTAAAATGCCGTCCTGCCATAACCGCCATCCCAGCATGATCGGCATCGCCGTTTGATCCAACTGAATACCGACCCATTCCAGGGTGCCGTCGACATGCGTTTTTTGCAGGAACCAGCCGGGTTCGCCCTGATAACCTGGGGTTTTTTCATTCACCTGTACTTGATGCAGGTATTCAAATGCGACTTTAGGGCTTTGGGTGTCCCCCAGCGCTAACATGGCCATCGCTACCTGATAAAAGTCACGCGGCCAAACGGCTTTGTAGCCGGTCTGACTTTGTTCGGCTGATTTCACGTCACCCCAGGGATTCGACAACGATGCAATCAAAGCACCGGCATGGGTTTTATCTTCTTGTGCTTTAAGCACCATCGCGCTAGCGAACAACAACTTGCCGTTGTCCATCGAGGTTGCACTCAGTTTTTCTAATTCTGGCAAGCTTTGCAGATAGTCCTGCCAACCTATCGCATCGCCTTCGCCATTATAATGTGCCAAGACTTTATCTATGCCTTTGGCCAACGTCCCTTGGGCATTGGCAGTACTTTGCTCTGTGGTCGTGCCAAAGCCAATCACCAGACTCGTTTCACCGCTGGCGCCTTTAGCAACTGCCGGAAGTTTCGCTATTGCCGCAACATTGCCTGCGGTGGTGCCGGTGGTTTGATAACCAGGCAAAGGTTGTTGTTTTTTGAGTTCAGTTAAACCGTCTGAGACACCCACAAAACCAACTTGGCTGCTGACAAACGCCGGGCTCGCGATCAGCGATAAGCTGCTGTCTGCTTCAGTGGCGCTGATAATGCCGTTGCTAATTGCTGCGCTGTCGTTGCTTCCGGTATTCGCCAGTGCCGGATCCAGATAAACGTAGAGTTCTAAACCATCAACCAAAGGCCGGAACCAGCTTTTGATCACCAGTGTTTGGCTATCAGGATCGGTAAAAATATGTTTTTCAATTTCGTATTGGCCATTTTTAGCTTTGTTTAGCACTTTATAAGCCAGCGACAATGGCCGGCCAGCGGCGTCTTTATGTAAATAATCGATACTGGAAACCGTGGCTGTTTTTTCTTCGTCGACAAAACCTTCGCCTTTTACCACAAACTGCAATTCGCGAAGTTGTGCCTGATGTATCAGGCCGGACATTGTTTCCGTGACTACCCCATTGGCCAGTGAAAACCAGACTTTAGACACCGCACCGGTTGCTGCTTTGTCCTGATATTGGCCTGCCAGATACTGTTCATAGGAGGTGCCAATGCCGGTTTTTCCTGCGAATGACCAGGTTGAAGCCTCACCAGGAGCTCCAGGTGCGACCGCTTGATTTTTAGCATCAATGCTATCGGTAGCGGGCTGACATGCGGCTAGCGTTAACGCTGAGGCCAATAAACTTAAACGTAAAGAAGATTTCATCAATGGTTCCTGTCAATCGTCATTCTGCAAGCGGGCCAACTACAACATTGCTGGCCCGTATTTGGCTCAACTACTGACGTTGTGATTCTTAATCGTCAGTACATAAATGGCCGCCAGCACTAAACTCGCGGCGCCCATGGCCAGTGCATAAATGGCTTGTGCATCAAAAAATAGGTTTAATAAAGTGCCAAGTACTGATGCCGCCAGCAGTTGTGGCAACACGATAAAAAAGTTAAACATGCCCATGTACACGCCCATTTTTTTATTGGGTAGTGAATCGGCTAACAAGGCATAAGGCAATGACAAAATTGAAGCCCACGCGATGCCAACGCCAATCATCGGTAGCCATAGAAATGCTGGGTCTTTAATCCATAAAAACGATATCAAACCTAAAGCACCACAAATTAAATTGATACTGTGGCTGATTTGCAACGAAGTTTTACGCACCACCCAGGGGATAATAATGGCGGCGATAGCGGCAAAACCGTTGTAGATGGCAAATAATAAACCGACCCAATCGGCACCATCGTTGTATGCGGCAGACGTCGGATCTGAGCTACCGTAGTGCACCGATGTCACCGCGGCTGTGGTGTAAATCCACATTGAAAATAATGCAAACCAGGAGAAAAACTGTACCACCGCGAGGTGACGCATGGTGGTCGGCATGGTGAACAGGTCATCGACAATCTGCACCAGCATGCCATTTTGGCCGCTATTTTTCAGCAAGCTGGTTAACCATTGTAATAAACCAAAAGCGAGTAAACAGCCGCCCAATACATACAATTGTTGATCCAGCGATTTGGCATAGACCGCGACCAGCGCTGCCAAACCAAGGGCTGAAAATACCGCGCCAGGCACCCAATAACGTCGATCATTGTTACTGATGACTTCTGCTGTTTCTAATTCTTCATCAAAGGCAGCTAGCTGTTCAGGGCTATATTCGGTTGATTTCATCACTGTCCAGGTCACCGCACTTAACAGCACGACACCACCGGCATAAAAGGAGTATTTCACTGAATCCGGAATTTCACCTGCTGGCGCTGTATTGGAGATATCAAACCAATTTGAAAGAATATAAGGCAGAGCCGACGCAACCACAGCGCCAATACCGATAAAAAAGCTTTGCATCGAGAAGCCAAGCGGGCGTTGTTTTGGATTTAGATTGTCGCCGACAAAAGCGCGAAATGGTTCCATCGTGATATTAATGGAAGCGTCGAGGATCCACAGCATGCCCGCAGCCATCCACAGAGTGGGCGAGTGTGGCATAAAAAATAACGCGATGGTGGTCAATACGGCACCATAAAAGAAATAAGGACGGCGACGGCCCAGTTTATTCCAGGTGCGGTCGCTAAAATAACCAACCACCGGTTGCACCAGCAGGCCGGTTAAAGGGCCTGCAATCCAAAGAATAGGAATTTCGTCGATACTGGCGCCAAGTGTCTGAAAAATCCGGCTGACGTTGCCATTTTGCAATGCAAAACCAAACTGAATGCCTAAAAAACCAAAACACATGTTCCAAATTTGCCAAAAGCTAAGATTGGGCTTGGCTTGCTGCATGGTACTTCCCCGTCCTGTATGAAACCTGCTGCGGATGGCAGGTAGTTTGACCCTAGCATAGCAGATGCGTACATCGACTAAATGCCTGGTATTTTTGTGTTGCCGTTAGAAATGACTGCTGTAAATATCGTTGGGTGGACAGCGTTGATTGGCCGGCGTCACGGTCTGTTTGCGGCCGCTTTATTCTTGTGCCTGCTTTGATAACTTGATTTGCCGGCAACAACAAGATGAATACGTATTCAAATTCATCATCTTGCCCCGAAATTGTGCGATGCAGCCATTTATTGCACTAAAACGAGGCTTGCTGTTGAGCCGTTCATTCGATGACTGCTGACTTTGAAATCGACTTTTTGCGGATCTGATATCCTTGGTTAAAGCACTTCTGACTTGCTTACAATTCGCTGCTGGACAGCTAATTCTTTGACCGATAAGCTTATAAATTCAACAACTAAATGCAAAGCCCAGCTTATTTTCAGGGTTCTGTATTACATCGCTTGTTGATAGTCTTACATTCAGGAGCCTTCAGCTCACCTGAGATCAGTCATGAAACAACCGCAAGGAATAGAACAATGAATGGACGCACGTTAATGTTGGCTGGCTGTTGGGTATTCGTGGTCGCGTTTTTAAGCATGCCGCTGGCCGCGCACCCTCTGGAAGGGCGTTGGCAATTGTTGACTGGACAAGTCGATGAGTCGGAACAACAACTTGATTACGACCATGTGAACATGCAGGGCGTGAAAATTATCAGTGGCAACCACTTTAGTTTTATCAGTCACAAGGATGGGAAGTTCTATGCCGCAGCGGCCGGGACCATCAACATTCAGCAACAAGCCTATAGTGAAACTCCGCAATTCGCGTCGTATGCGCCGATGATTGGCGAAACCTACCGTTTCACCTTCCGACTGGACGGTGATTTATGGCATAACGAGCGCTTTGAAGACGGTAAATTAGTTGAACGGGAAACCTGGCAGCGATTGCCTTGAGTTGTTTTGTGGGGTGATGGTGACAAAGCGTCGCGTGTAAAGCTTTTGAAAGTGGGCATAAAAACCAATTCAACTACGATTTCAACTACGAATTTGACTTAAGGTGATTTATGAAATTAATCGTGAAAACTCTCGTCCCGGCGCCATTGGAAAAGGTCTGGCATGCTTATATTGCCCCTGAACACATTATAAAATGGAATGCTGCTTCGGATGATTGGCATACAACGTCATCGACGGTTGACCTACGCGTAGGCGGTCAGTTTTCTGCAAGAATGGAAGCGAAGGATGGTAGTTTTGGGTTTGACTTTGCCGGTACCTATACCAACATCCTGGATCAACAACGAATAGAGTATGCGTTTTTGAATGAACGCACGGCTCGAATTGACTTCACGGCGCTGCCGAATGGCATCGAAGTTCGGGTCGAGTTTGACGCTGAAGAGACTCACTCTTTAGATCAGCAACAGCAA
>JAHJNE010000527.1 GCA_018820995.1 Gammaproteobacteria bacterium
ATGCCGCGCCCAATCCATCTCTACCACAGCCGGTGCCGCAACCGGTTGCACCAATAATTGCCACAACGCCGCTAACCCTTGCGCCGGACTCAAACTATGGATCCCACGCGCAGCTAGACGATCGCCACGGCGGGCATCGTCACTTGCCATGCCGCCTTCCAGCCATGGCCCCCAGTTCACCGACGTTGCAGCCAAGCCTTGTTGCTGCCGCCACGTTGCCAATGCATTCAGGAACTGATTCGCCGCCACATAGTTGCTTTGTCCGGGACTGCCAAATAACGCCGTCACCGAGCTAAACAGCACAAAACAATCCAGGGTTAAATTTTGGCTGGCCTGATGTAAGTGCCAGGCACCCAGTGCTTTTCCGGCAAACACCTGCGAAAAACGCGCTTCGGTCTGATCGAGGATCAGGCCATCATCCAGCACACCGGCACAGTGGAAAATCCCGCCCAGGTTCGATTGTTGTGCCAGCAGGTGGCTCACTGCTGAAGCATCCGCCAGATCCAACGGTAGATATTGCAGCTGCAGCTGCGATGACTCGTCAGATCCGTAGTTGGTAATAAGACTATCCAACCATTGCTGCGCGGTGGCATCCAGTGCTTTGCGCCCGGTCAGAATTAAATGACGCGCCCCCCGTTGCAGCAGGGATTCGGCAACTTGCCGACCCAGCGCACCAAGGCCGCCGGTGATCAGATAACTCCGCTCTGCGTTTGGTTGGAACGCCGCAACCGGCGCCAGGCGCAACCGTTCTAATCGGGCAACCCTGGCGCTGTTTTTTGCGACTGTCCATAAAGGTTCATCGGCAGTCACTGCCGGTGCACTTTGTAACAAGCTCAGCAATGCCGGACTCACCGACTCTTGCGTCGCTGCATCCAATAGCAGCGTCGCCCGCCATAAGTCCGCATGCTCCAGTGCAATCACCTGCGCCAATCCAAGCAGTGCCGACTGCGCCACCGCTGCCATTGGCGCTGCATCGAGTAACAACCACAGCTGCACTGCGTTGGTCTGATCGTTGCGGACCAATTGCTGTACCAGCTGCAGTAACACCCGATAATGACTGCTGAGGTCGTTGACGAAATCAACACTTTCTGGCTCTAACTGCAAAGCTGCGGCATAAACAAGTTGCAGCGGTGTCGCCGCTATTTCCTGCTGTAATAATGCGTTGAGTTCAGAGACAACAGTCAAATCGGCCTGTAAATGACGCAGCGCCGGGAATGCGGCCTGAGCCACCTGCAATTCAGTCACCGTTGGCCACAACAGACTCACCTGATGCCCTTGTGCTTGTAGCCCGGTCGCAAGTCGAAGCGCCACACCGCCCCAATCTGCCACCAACAAATAACGCCCGGTGAGCGGCTGCGGTGTGGGGAGTGTTTTTTCCAGCCACTCTTGTTGATAGAGCAGCGGCGCGGTATTCACCTGCAGATTGCGCAACAGCACCGACTCGGCACTACGTTTGGCGGTAATACCTTCAATCGTGAGTAATACGGTGCCATCCTGATCACAAAGCGTGATATCGCTGGTCATCACATCAGACCCCTGGCGGACATCATAGTCACGGGTATAAGCCCAGACTTCAGCCGGAATTTCGCTGGCATAAAGGCAGACACGGCCGATTGAAATCGGAATAAAAGCGCGGCGGTCTTGCTGCAACTGCGCAAAATCCAATTCAGACACCGGCAATGACGTATGGAACAACGAATCGATCAGGCCCGGATACACCAGATAAATCGACTGGTCCGGCACATCGTCCTTGAGCGTCAGGCGCGATAAACCTTCGTTGTGCCCTTTATAAACTTGTTGAATGCGACGAAAACCATCACCCAATTTAAAACCAAGCCCTGAGAAAAACTGGTTAAACCCGGCAACATCCACTTCGGTGCTGAACTTCTGGCGCAGCGCGGCTAAATCAACTGGCGTTGGTACCGGAACCGGCGCAGATTGTCCGGCCAGCTGTACCCGTCCGGCGCAATGGCGGGTAAATTCGCCACCGGCCTGCAACGCGTCACGACTGACCAGACTGAATTGATAGTGATCGCCATCCGGCGTCAAAACCACTTGCCCGGCCCGCCGCTCGCCGTCACGGGCAATCAACGGTGCCAGAAAATCAATTTGCTCCAGTACCGCCACCGGTTGTTTCAGCACATCGCGTGCTGCCGACAACAGCAGTGAAACATGGGCTGCCGCCGGTGAAATCGGCGTGTCATAGACAATATGCTCACTCATAAAAAATGGCATGGTCGCGGTATAGTCGCGCTGATACACCAGCTGCTCACCAAAGGCCGGGCTATCCAGACGTGCGCCAAGCAAAGCATGTTGCAGCTGCAACGCATTGCCTGAGCCGGTTTGGCCGTCAGCCACCGGATGTGTTGCTCGCTGCAGTTGGTTGTTGTCAAACTGCAGTGGCATCCAATGCGATTCCCGCTGAAACGGATAAGTAGGGATGGCAATACGACGGGCTTGTTGGGTCTGATAATAAGTAGCGACACCAGCGATCGGCTGCACCAGCTGCAGTTGCCCCAGCGCCAGCAAATAAGTCTGCAGGCTGGATTGATCGCGTTTTTGACTTGCAATTAATAACGGCGCCGCCGTTTTTTTACTTTGTTGCTGCAGGCGGCGCACCAAGCCAATCAGCGTGTCAGTGCCACCGACTTCAAGGTACACCTGCACCTGTTGCTGCTGCAAAAATTGCAGTACCGGCAAAAACAGTACCGCTTCGCGGATATGCGCTACCCAATAATCAGGTCGGGTAAGCGCTTTTCGCTCGACCTGGCCGGTCAAGGCGCTGACAAAACTGATCTGCGGTTCATGATATTGCACAGTCGCTGCGACCTCAGCAAAAGCTTGCAGGACCGGTTCCATCATCGGCGAATGGAAACCATGGGACACCACTAAAGTCCGGGTTTCGAGCTCTTGCGCCTGGCAGTCGAGGGTAAATTGAGCCAGTGCGTCCTGCGCGCCCGAAACCACGGTGACGTCTGTGGCATTCACCGCCGCGACTGCTAACTTCCCTCGATAGCCAAGCAGCAAACTATCGACCGCCGGCCGTGGCGCAAACACCGCCAACATGCCACCTTGTCCCGGCGCCTGTTGCATCAGACGACCGCGTGCTGCGACCAGCCGTACCGCATCGGCCAGACTAAAAACTCCGGCAATTACAGCAGCGGCATATTCACCAATACTATGACCCGCGACATACTGAGGCTTAACCCCATCCGCCAGCCACTGTTGCGCCAAGGCATATTCCACCGCAAAAATAGCCGGCTGGGCATAGGCGGTCTGATTAATCAACTCAGGATCGTTGCTTTGCCACAACACCTCCAACAGCGGTTGCTCCAGTTCGGTTGCAAATAGCGCTGCGACGGCATCCAGCGCTTGTCGAAAAACGCCTTGTTGCTGATACAGATCACGCGCCATCCCGGCATATTGCGAACCTTGTCCGGTAAATAACCAGGCGATGGACTGGGTTTTATGTTCATGGGTACTAATACGAAAACGATCGGGACCTTGGAGCTGACCAGCGGCAATCTGGCGCAAGGCGCTGATCGCCGCAGCTTTGCCGGTGACAACCAAGGCCAGTCGCTCTTGAAACAAGCTACGACCGCAGGCCGAGGTATAAGCCAGATCCGCCAGCTCAACCTGATGCAGTTGCAGGAAATCAGCAAATCGTTCGGCTTGCTCCTGCAATGCCGTCAATTGGCGGCCACTTAAAATCAATAGTTGTGCCGGTGCCGTCTGCAATTGACGAGTTAATTCTGGGGGTTGTTCGACGATGACATGACTATTGGTGCCGCTAAAACCGAAGGAACTTAAACCTGCGCGGCGAATGCCCGGCGCGTCATCCGCTGCCGCTGGCACTTGCCAGTCCTGTAGCCGGTCAACCACTGCGACCGGCGCGCCCTGCCACTGAATATGCGGGTTCGGCGTACTGAAATTTAAACTGGCCGGCAGCTGCCGATGCGAAAAAGCCAGCAACAATTTAATCAAACCGGAAATTGCCGCCGCCGGTTCCAGGTGGCCGAGGTTGGTTTTCACTGAACCCAGTTTCAGCGGCTGATTGGCCGGACGCCCTTCGCCATACACACTTTGCAGCGCTTCGACTTCAATCGGATCGCCAAGCGGGGTGCCGGTGCCATGGGCTTCAATATAATCAACATCAGTGGCGGCCAGACCGGCATTCTGCAACGCCTGACGGATGACCTTTTGCTGCGCAAGACCGCTAGGTGCAGTAAAGCCATTACTGCGACCATCCTGATTGATGGCCGTGCCACGCACCAACGCCATAATCGGATCACCGTCGCGCAGTGCATCCGACAAACGTTTCACCACAACCATGCCACAGCCTTCAGCCCGGACATAACCGCTGGCATCGGCATCAAAAGTACGCACAATGCCATGCGGCGAAATCGCCTGCAGCTTGGTAAAGGCAATATGGGCAATCGGGGTCAGAATTAAATTCACACCGCCCACCAGCGCCATGTCCGACTCACCGCTGCGTAAGCTTTGACATGCCAGATGTAAAGCCACATTGGACGATGAACAGGCCGTATCAACCGTCACCGCCGGCCCTTCAAAACCAAAAGTGTAAGACAACCGGCCTGCCGCCGTACTATGGGTGGAGCCGGTCATGCTATAAGCATCAATGGTGGTTGGATCGCCGGATTTCAGATGAGCATGGGCATAATCATCACTGGACATGCCAATAAAAATACTGGTGGCGCTGCCTTTGAACTGGTGCGGATCGATTGCCGCCGCTTCCATCGCTTCCCAGGCAACTTCCAGCAAAAGGCGCTGCTGTGGGTCTAATGCCCGCGCTTCTTTTGGCGATACGGCAAAAAACTGATGATCAAATTGATCCAGCGCCAGTTGCAGGTAACCACCATGTGTGGTGTACATTTTTCCCGCAGCCTGCTGCTCTTTGGCGTAATAATGACCAGCATCCCAGCGC
>JAHJNE010000528.1 GCA_018820995.1 Gammaproteobacteria bacterium
AAAGTGGATAGCTGAGTACTGGACTGCCGCGCATGAAAAACATTGGCGTTTGCATTGAGGCCTACAGGGCCATTCACCACCATCGGTAACCCGGTCAGCCGCTCTTGCTCCAGCAGTTGCACATGCAGCCGGTATTGCAGGTCAATCACTGTGCGTTTGGCTTGCAAAATATCTTGTTGCGCCGCCAGCAAGTCGGTCATATCAAACAACCCTTGCTGATAACCAGCGAGGATTTTCTGCACCACCCGCTCTGCAGCGGGCAGCAACGCTTGTCGATAATCATGCAGTTGGCGGGAAAGTTCGGTCAGTTGTTGATGCGAACGTTGTACCTGCAGTTGTAACTGCTGCTGTTGTTGTTGCGCCACCAATTCACTTTGCTCGGTCGCGGCAATGCTTGCTAACTGATTGCCTTGGTTGGGGTTATTCAGCATCAGCGGCATACTGAACTGCAGCACCAACGCATTTTCATTCAGCGCTTCGTTGCGCCGTACACCCGCGCCGACCGTTAAGTCAGCCTGGCCTAAAGCCTGCGCCAACTGCTGCTGACTTTGTAATAACCGGCTTTGCGTCAGCCAATAGTGCAGCTGCGGCGCTTGCTGCAACTGCAACATCACGTCGGCCAAAGTCGGCAGTTGTGGCAACTGGCTTAAATCGCCGCTGACTTGCGTAAAATCAGCAGCTTGCGTCCAATGCTGTGCCAACAATTGTACTAAAAACTGCTGCTCAGATAACAAAGCCTGCTGATCAATTTGGCTTTGCAGCACCCGCAGTTCAAGCCGCGCGACATCGGCATCGCTGACGGCGCCGGCACGGGCACGCTGTTTGGCAACTTCCAGCGCCTGTTGCTCACTGGCAATTTTTTCCAGCGTCCATTGCTGCAAGGCCTGCTGCTGTAACACATCCAGATAGGAGCGCATCGTCGCCGCCAAAGCATCGACTTTTGCCAATTGATATTGCTCAGTACTGAGCTGACTTTGCCACTGACTGACAGCAAGGCGTTTTTGTCTTTTATCACCCAATTCAATCAATTGGCTTAGTGTCAGCGTGAGTTCAGCACTTTTCACACCGCTGCTGCTGCCATTGCCCAGTACATTTTCCAGGCTGACATTCAGCTCCGGATTAGGCGTGACCGCAGCCTGGATGGCAGCAGCATCGTTGATCCGTTGTTGATAAGGATAAAGCTGCAGCGCAGGGCTTTGCAGCACGGTGCGTTTTAACGCTTCAGGAAGTGTAAGTTCGGTCGCCATGGCTGACGCAGCCGACAGTGCACTGACTGCCAGCATCAACCGCCCGGCATGGGCGAGATAAATAAGCATTTGGATGCTCCACTACAAAGATTTGATTTAAACCAAAGTACTAGCGCTTAAATGATTCAGCCATAAGCCGAACCTAAGTGCGCTGTACGAAATTTACTGATTTAAAATCAAAGATTTGGAGGAGGTACGTCGGGCGTGTAGCTAGTGGTAATTAAGGCGTATTGCCCACCGAAGATCGAGTTTCCGACGGCCGGATCACCATTCACCCCTTGCATCGGCGAGATATGACAAGACACATGGGCATGGGCGGCGTGATGTTCATCGTCCAGACATTGGCTATCGTCGGCAGTACCGGTCGCATCGGCTGGGTGGTCTATCGCGTGAGCTTTTGTGTGATCGCTGGCATGCGCTTTTGTGTGACCTGTGTCGTGACCTGTTCCGTGACCATCGATGTGATTTGCACTATGATTCGCGGCGACATCAGCGCCAACATTGGCATGCTGATGCTGCGGCATTTGTTGATGCGAACTGCCATCCAGCACCGAAAATGGGTGATTTTCGTCCGGCAAATGCATCACTAAACTCTCACAGGCCGACACGGCATGATTCAGCGTAATGAACATTAAAAATAAAAACCGGAGCAAGGATTTTGGCATAACGCCCTCAATAAGAACTGTTCGCATCATACCGGATGCTGCAACTATCAAGCAAGTAAACTGCTGATGTCACCTTTCTCCTATCGCCATAAAACATCGACCATCAGTGTTAAATCATCAGCAAAAGCGCCCGCAACAATCATGGTAATTTGACCTGCATCACCCCACCTTTGAATAACCCGAGATACAGATAACTCTGTTGTTGGCGCTGCACCAGCAGCAGACTGCGTACACCACCATATAAATCTGTAGCGCCCTGGTATTGCAGGCGTTGCCAGCTTTGACCGGCATCATCCGACCATTGCAAAATGAGCGGTTGTGGCTCGGTATATTTTTTGTCCCAGCCCGCGGTGTACAACCGATGATTGCGGTTGGTATCAATCGCCAGATCAAAAAAGAAACGGTAGTTGCTATCAGGTAACAGGTTTTTCCAACTTGCCCCCTGATTACTGCTCATCACAATACCACCTTCGCCGCAGGCATAAATGAGGTTGTTTGAAAAACGGACATTGTAATAAACGCTGGGATCAGGCAATAACTTCTGAAACTGTTGCTCGCTACCATCCGCCAGACGGTAACTGAATAAGACACCATCCTCAATCGCGCCTTGCCCGCCCCACCAAATTTGGCTGCGATCCGGAGCCATTGCCAAAGCCGATTTAGGCTGGCCAAAACCACGCCAGAAGCCCTGAATTGGCTGCCAGCTGATCCCAAGATTATCGGAGTAAGCCAATACGCTAGTGCCGGTGCCATACAAGCGTTTTTGTTCCTTGTCGTAATGCAACGCAAAAATACCTTCATGCTCTCCATCAGCACCAAAGGGTCGTTTCACTTCCTGCCAATTGGCGCCGGCATCAAAGGTTTCGTGTAATTGATGGCTGGTGAAACCGTCCTGAT
>JAHJNE010000529.1 GCA_018820995.1 Gammaproteobacteria bacterium
GGCTCACTCCAACTCAGCTGCTGTTTAAATTCCGCCAGCCAGGCCGAGGTTAGTTTAAGTTGCATTTGCTGACAGACATCTAATGACCAGCCATCCTCACTGAATTGGCGTGAAACGATTAACTGACGTTGCGCCTGCGTGTTCGAGCGGGCTTTCAGATAGTCCTGATACTTTTGGGTATAAATCGCCTGTCGTTGTCCCGAAGCCGCGTTTGCGGTATCGGCGGGTGATGACGCAAGTCGTTGCTCAGTCAACTGATGGATTTGCACCGGATAGACATCAGTGCTCTGGCTGATTTGATAATACGTTGGTTGTTGCTGTAACAACTGCCAACCGACCCCAAGTGCCAATACTGCCGTGAGTGCTTGCAGGTTGCGCCAACTCCAAAGCTGCCACAGTGCCTGTGTTAATTTTTGCCAAGCGGACGCTGTTTGTGTTCGCTGCTTGACCTGCGCTGCCAGACGTTTTTTCAGATCATCGGGCATCTGTTGGTTCTGCAAACCTTGTTGGTACCATTGCTGCAACTGCGTCTCCAGCTCATCATCAGAACGCTTCATGATTTGTCCTCCAGTAAACTGGCCAATGTGACCCGGGCATGGCGTAACCGGCTTTTCACCGTTTCAGCAGGACTGTTTGCAATGATTGCAATCTCCGCCAATGAAAATCCTTCCAGTTGCAATATCAACGCTTCTTGCTGTAATACTGGGAGTTGTCGGATTGCCCAGTCCAGTTGCTGCTGTTGTTGCTTGTCGGATAACTGCTGTTCAGCCGGATTATCGTCAGTTGCAGGCAGCAAGGTCTGTTCGGTGATTTCGGTAAAGCCCCAACGTGTTTGATGCCGAAACTCATCAATCAATGCATTGCGGGCCAAGCTAAACAACCAGGTTTTGAAGCTGCAATTGCCTTGAAATTGCTGACGTTGCTCGACCAGTTTCAGCCAACTCTGTTGACTGATATCTGCGGCCAGCTCGGCATTACTTTGTCGCAATAAAAAGAAATACAAAGCGTCGGCATGCAACATAAACAATTTTGCCAGTACTGCTTGATCGCCTGTTTGTTGATATTCGACGATCCATTGCTGACTGTCTGCCTTGGCAAAACCAAAACGACCACTGATTTGTTTCCATCCCATTGCCACCTCCTGCACGGTGTGCGCTACCACTTTGGTCAGGTCAATCCAATAATTTAGCCGACGATGTTGCTGTTATTTTTGTAGGCGCTTTCATCTGCAGCGACTTCTGCACGGATATTGCGCTCGCTTGATGATTATTCGGATTGTTCCAGACTAAAATCCAATTGTACCTGTAACCCAGAACGGCCTGTCGCTGCACCATCTACAGTGGATGGCTGATATTTCCAGCGTTTTAATGCACGTATCGCTTCTTGCTCAAATACCCGTTGTGGCTGCGCTGCTATCACTTCAATATCAGTGACAGCACCGGTGGCGTCAACACTAAAACGTAACTGTACCCAACCTTCCACCCCATTCCTCGCGGCAACAACCGGATATTTTGGGTTGATCCGCACAATGGGCGAAGGATCGCCGCTCGGCGGCTGCTGCAGTGTTGGTAAACCACCACCGATGGCGACCTTGATCTGCGGTGATGGAACTCCGGTCGGCAGTAAAGTATTGTCGAGAGGATCGCTGGTCACCGCTGTTTTTGGCGTGATGGTTTCCTGCACAGGTGGCGGTGCCAGCTTTGGTTTTAGCTCGGCTGGCCGCTCTTTTTTCGGTTCTGGCAATGCGATATCGAATGATGTCGTCTCAGTGATCGCTTGGTATGGCGCGGAAGAAATTAAGGCGGCCATCAGTAGAAACAGTGCAAAAGTAACCACTGTGGCGGCGCCCGCTGCTGCGGTGAAACGAGGTTGGAATATTTGGGGGACGTAGTTGGCAGTGGTCATGATTTGGATCCTTTTCACTGGTGATGCTCAGACCTTTGACGTTTGGCCAGGGAAAAAGGGGTAAACAAATTTCAATTATTGTTCTGCCTATGACGACCGATTTGCTAAAAGCAGCAATGAAGCGCGATTGAGTTTGGTTTTTTAATACCAGCATTCAGAATTTCAGCAAACTTTGTCGAATGACTCTGTCAGCCAATTTGACTGCACTCATCGTTGTCGCTTCATCGCACAGCTTGGACCTCAAGTGACGGCTTGCAACCCGGTCAATTTGCTACGAAGCTGCCCGCGTAGCAGGTAATAACTACAAAGACCCTGCAAAAACACGCTACCAGCTGAGCAATACCAGACCATCGTCGCCGAAAAATCACTGCGTTGTGACAACCACA
>JAHJNE010000055.1 GCA_018820995.1 Gammaproteobacteria bacterium
CGCAATTGGGTCAGGGTCTCGCGTGTCCAGGTATTGGCAGGCGGATTGCTGATGGTGATCAGCGCGGTATGACCGCGTTTTTCTAACTTCAATTGAGACATGATAAATCCTTGTTATCGTTGCAAACGGACAGGCGTCAAATTGCTTTGGGGCCAAGTGCGTGTTGACCTTTGCTGTTGCGCTGGAACTCTTTTAAAATTGCCCCAACGGTTCTGCCATGTCCATTTTAACCAAATTAGAGACAGCTTATAAAATGTCGCTTGCAGCACTGTCAAGTAAACGTCGGCCGATGATCAGCCGCATAATTTCGTTGGTGCCTTCCAAAATCTGATGCACCCGCACATCACGGAAATGACGCTCTAAAGGATATTCTTTGATATAGCCGTAGCCGCCATGAATTTGCAATGCTTGATCACAGACCTGAAAGCCGATATCGGTGGCAAAGCGTTTGGCCATCGCGCAATAAGCAGTCTTTTCAGCGTCATCACTGTCCAGTTTAAAAGCCGCCAACCGTACCAACTGTCTGGCTGCTACTAACTCAGTCGCCATATCGGCCAGTTTAAACTGCAATGCCTGAAACGCCGCCAAAGGCTTGCCAAATTGTTCACGCTCCAGCATATAGTTGCGGGCGGTATTTAAGGCCTGTTGCGCCGTACCAATAGAGCAGGTTGCAATATTAATCCGGCCACCGTCTAAGCCTTTCATCGCAAAGGTAAAACCTTCGCCTTCATTGCCAAGCAAGCAATGCGCTGGCACTCGCACGTTATCAAAGGTCACTAAGCGAGTTGGCTGAGCATTCCAACCCATTTTTTCTTCTGCTTTGCCATAAATCACGCCTTGTGCATCGGCCGGCACTACAAAAGCGGAAATACCCTTTGGCCCGGCTTCACCGGTACGCGCCATCACCACTAATACTTCAGTGGCGCCTGCGCCAGAGATAAACATTTTCGAGCCATTGATGACATAACTATCACCCTCTTTTTTGGCACTGGTGCGCAGCGATGCTGCGTCAGAGCCTGAACCCGGCTCAGTTAAACAATAAGACGCCAGTTTTTCACCGGTGACTAACGACGGACACCATTCGTTTTTAGTAGTTTCAGTGCCCCAGGTTGCAATCATCCAGGTCGCCATATTATGGATGGTTAACATGGCAGTAGTTGCTGTACAACCCATCGCCAACTGTTCGAAAATAATCGAAGAATCAAGTCGCGATAAACCAAGGCCGCCGGCATCTTCCGGGGTATATAACGAGCAAAAGCCCAGCTCACCGGCTTTTTGCAGTACATCTTTTGGGAAATGGTGGGTACGGTCCCATTCGGCGGCAAAAGGCGCTAATTCAGTTTCTGCAAACTGACGGGCGGTATCGGCAAAAGCTTTTTGATCTTCGGTTAAATTGAAATTCATTGGGTTACCTTTTTCGTGCTAACACATAATTGCTGGCGTTATTCTCTAAGCAGCCATGTTGCTGGCTTTGGCTAAGCGGACAATCAAAAGCTGCGCGGGGAGCGCGCAGCGGGTCCGCGTGTCAGAGCCAGCAACATGGCTTTGACACCCAGGGAAACATTAACGCAAATTAATCGACATATTTGGCCCGGTGGCCGCCATATCATCTTCAAACCAGCGGGCAGTAATAGTTTTGGTTTCAGTGTAAAACCGCACTGCTTGTTTGCCGTAAGCATGCTGGTCACCGTAGAAAGAACCTTTCCAGCCAGTGAATGAGAAAAATGGCAGTGGCACCGGAATTGGAATGTTAATGCCGACCTGACCGACTTCCACTTCATGCTGATACTTACGTGCGGCATGGCCACTCGCAGTGAAAATCGCCGTACCATTACCAAACGGGCTGGCATTGACCAGTGCAATGGCTTCATCCAGCGAATTGACCGTCATCGTATTCAGCACCGGGCCAAAAATTTCTTCTTTATAAATCGCCATTTCGGTGGTGACATTTGAAAACACCGTTGGGCCAACCCAGTTACCATTTGGATAACCTTCAACCACGATGCCAGAACCATCCAGCAGACAAGTGGCGCCTTCTTTTTTACCTTGATCAATTAACGATAATACCCGGGCACGGGCTTGTGGGCTGATTTGCGGTCCATAAGCGGCGTTAGGATCGGTATATACACCAGGACGCACTTTGCCAATAGCAGCAGCAACATCTGGGATCCACTCAGCCGCAGCACCAACAAAGACTGCCACAGAAATAGCCATACAACGCTGCCCTGCAGCACCAACTGAAGCACCGACTAAGGCATTGACCACCTGGTTTTTATTGGCATCAGGCATGATCACCATGTGGTTTTTCGCACCAGCAAAAGCTTGCACGCGTTTTAAATTGTCGGTACCGGTTTTGTAAATGTACTGACCGACATTGACCGAGCCGACA
>JAHJNE010000530.1 GCA_018820995.1 Gammaproteobacteria bacterium
AGTTTTATTTTTTCCGCCTCGTAAGCCGACAAACCATATTGTTGCGCCAACAAAAAACTGAAGTTGGCGACCCGTTTGACATGGCTGCCGGTCTCTTTAGAGCGTCGTTCGACTGCTTCACCCAGAATATAAGAAAGCTCACGCTGACTTTCTTTAATTAACTCGCGCAGCCGGATATTTTCATAAGCGACGGCAATATTGCTGGCAAAATAACTGAGCAAATGATGATCAACCTGATCAAATTTGCTGTCTTTACTGACATATAGAAAATTTTCGAGGCCACGACTGGTGGTAAAAAAGCCAACGAAATAATCTTCACCTTGGTACGACTGTTTTAGTTGATGCACTTTGGTTAGCTTTTCGACCACATCCGCCGGCAGAATTTTATGCAAGTTGGTATCGTGGCCGGTCGCGGCGATAATATCTAATGACAATTCCGGTTGTTTTGGGTTACCTGTGGCGGCACAGCAATAAATCTGTTGATGATCCAAACCTAATAAATGAGCAGCTTGCGCCAGAATGTTAGAAGCAAATTCGGTCAGGCTTTCACATTCAAGGAAACTGACGGTTGAAGCGATGATTTTTTCCAGGCCTTTTTTGTTGCTATCAATAATACAGATATCGCGGTAAGAGCGTAGGGCAGAATAGAGAAGCGTTTTTAGCTTAATGGCTGTCACTTCAGTTTTGTTTTTATAGTCATTGATGTCGTAATCACGGATCACACTTTCTTCCGGGGCTTCTCCCGGCTGACCGGTTCGTAAAATCAACCGTATTTGATGCTGTTTTAACACGCCGCGGATTGATTTCACTAAATCCAAACCCGCATGATTGGTCTCCATCACCACATCAACAATGGCAACGGCTATATCGGTTTGTTGTTCCAGCAGGGTAAATGCTTCGCGACCGCTGAAGGCATGGATCAGTTCAATGGGACGGTTTTCAAAGCTGAAGCCCCGCAGCACCAGCGTGGTGATTTGATGGATACTTTCATCATCGTCAATGACCAGCACTTTCCACGGCTTGAGCGAACTCGCAACCGGTTCTGGTTCGGCCGCAAATTCGGCACCACTATCTTGCCCAAATAAAAAATCCGAATGACTCATAAACCAAGCTCACAACCTTCATTAACTTTAACTATGGCTGAGAATTATCATTTTGCACTAAATCAACGTTGTTCCAATGATTCCAATTCGATATTGATCGCGTTGCAGGAAATCTGAATTTCGAATAACGACATCACCAGTGACAGTAATAAACTAATCAGACTCATGCCAAAACATATCTGACCGGCTAACTCCCAGGTCAGAAATAACGCGAACATCGACAGCGTACAAAGCATAAAGCTAATGACGCCCCACCTTTGCATCGAGCGGATCAGCACAATACGCCGCCGCAGATTTTCTATTTGACGTTTTGCCAGATCCCGCACCTGTTCACCTTCGCGGTTATTCAGTTGCCTGATGAGCTGAGCGAGCACTAAAAATCGATTGGTATAGGCCAGCAACAATAATGATATTGCCGGAAATAACAAAGCTGGGGTGGTAATAGTCATCATAAATAACCTCTGAAAGCTGAGGAGCGATTAAATAAATTTGCCCGCTAAATTTGAGTAAACCCTCGCCGTTTTCGGTAGGGACAAATTGCTGCAACAATTTGATTCGCTTGAATTCTGAACTCATATTACACTGAGTTCAATCAAAGAGAATGCATGGCGGAAAACATTATGGCGGTCGATCTGTGGAGCGCAATGCTCACGTTGTTTCTGATTATGGATCCGCTTGGCAATTTGCCAATCGTGGTCGCCATTTTAAAGGATTTAAAACCGGAACGTCGGCGGCTGGTGTTGATTCGAGAGTTGATATTGTCCTTGGTGATATTGCTGTTGTTTTTATATGGTGGCCAAAGTTTTCTCAATCTGTTGGGCGTGAAAGAAGAAGCGGTCAGTATTGCTGGAGGCATTATTTTATTTTTAATTGCCATTCGGATGATTTTTCCACCGCCAGGCGGTATGGTAGTGTTAAAAGAAGGTGAAGAACCGTTTTTATTTCCTTTAGCGGTGCCAATGATCGCCGGCCCCTCCATTCTTGCTGCTTTGATCCTGCTGGCCAATCAACAACCGGGCCAGATGATCGATTGGACTTTGGCATTATTTGGCGCTTGGTTAGTCAGTTCGGCCATTTTATTATTTGCGCCCTTGTTACATCGGGTATTAGGCGAACGTGGTCTGACCGCAATGGAACGATTAATGGGTATGATTCTGGTTATTATCGCCGTTCAAATGTTGTTAAATGGCATTGGCCATTATTTTAAGTGGGATTAATAAATGCAAGTGGTGCCCCCAAAGACAGAGCCAGCTGAACAGACTCTGATCCATACCGCGCAACAACAGCTGGAAACCACGTTGGTGGACTTCTCGGGCCAGTTATTGGCGCAGCAGCAGCAACTTCTGGAACAACTGACCGATGTCATACGGTCGCAAATTGAACAACAGTGGCAGCAAAAACTGGCCACGCAGCAGCAACAGCTTAGTAGCCAGCTGAGTGCCGCGGACGGTGCAACTGCGTTACAGCAACAACTGGAACAGCATAATCAACAGTTGCAACAGCAGTTAGAATTGCAGCAACAACAGCAGCAGAAGACGATTCAGCAGCTGGAAAAACAAATTCAGCAACTCAGCCGGCAGCAACAGCTGGTATCAGACGAAAAAGAAGAAGCGTTGGCTGCGATGGAACGACTGGCTATCCAGCTCAAACAAAGTCAGGGTGATTTTAAAGCGGAAAAATATCGGGTTATCGAACTAGAGCAACAACTGACTGGGTCTTCCGCTGAACAGCAGCAACAATTTCAGTCAGCACTGGCTTTGGTCGAACAACAACGTGACGCACTTCAACTGGCGTTAACCGAAGTTGAGACTGCAGCGGCAAGCCAGCAGCAACAACTTGAAGAAAGTCAGCAACAACTCCAGCAACAAAATGCCGGTTCTACCGAATTAACCCAGCAAATTCATCATTTACAGCAGCGTCAGCAACAACTGAGTACCGAACTAACCGAATCCCAACATGCCAAACAACAGGCGTTGGATGCTCAGCAACAAAGCCAACAACAGGTGCAACAACTGCAAACGGAATTGACTGCACTGCAACAACAACTGCAGGCACAGCACCAAGAACTCTCTGAACGTTCGCAGGCCTGGGACAAGGCGCAAGCGGATATCAGCTCATTACAACAACAACTCGCTGAGCAACAAAGTGCCAATCAAATTTTGGTCACCAGTCAACAGCAGCAAGCAGAACGACAATTGCAACAGGCCGGTGACAAGGCGCAAGCCGAGATCATTTTATTGCAGCAACAACTTGCTGAGCAACAAAGCGCCAATCAAACTTTG
>JAHJNE010000056.1 GCA_018820995.1 Gammaproteobacteria bacterium
CAACGCCGAGGCATTCAGTGGTTTCACAAAATAACCCAAAGCACCACTGCGGACCGCTTGTAGATAATGATCAAAGTCGTCGTGACTCGTTAGCACAAATAACGGCAACTGTTCACCGTCTTGTTGCAGGCGGTTGATAAAGTTCAGGCCAGATTCGGTTTCACCGGGCAATTCAATATCGACAATTAACGCGTCCGGTTTTTGCTGCTGTAGTGCCGCTTCCAATTGCTGCAATTTTTGGAACCATTCAATCTGATAGCCAAAAGTTGCCAATGTCAGGCACAGATGGCGCGCAGTGTCACCTTCATCCTCTAACAGATAGATAATTGTGGTGTTTTTCTCAGAGACTTTTTTGACTTCAGGAATTTTAAACTCTGTAACTACTAACTGTTTGAGTTGGCGGATTTGTTTGAACACTGCCAAATAGTCGTCAATTTCTGTTTCAGCTGGCATATGCTGGGATTTCAGCCATTGCTTAGATTGGTTTTCCAGCGTTTTTGCCAGAACACCAATCTCAGCAAAACCAAAGGTACCGGCCGAACCTGCTAAAGTATGAAAGCTAGTTAATAATTGGGATACCAGCGGCCGCCATTCGGTATTACCGCGCAACAATTCACATTGCCGTTGTAACTGCGGTATTTCAATTTGAAGCCGCTGTAAATATTGCTCATTCAATAAGGCAAGTTGTTGTTCAATTTTGCTTTTTTCTGCGGTCATCCGGATGTTTCATCGGGCTGGCGATTGAAGCTACTATAGCAAAAGTTTCGCAACAACCAACAGCCCTTTAGGTTTTCCCTACAAATATCCTGGCAACAGCACCAATCACACCTTACAACTTGACCACCAATCCTTGTGCCACACTTTGACGATAAGTCAGATAAGACGGAATAGCACCAAGTACTAGCGACAACCCCGTCAGCGCTGACAAAACAACGCCGGTATGGGCATGCCATGGCCAGATACCGATCACCAACCCATATTGGCTACTTAGTAGCGGCTGCGCTAGCCATAGACCACCGCTTAAAGCTGCGAGTGCAACGCCGATACTGAGCAAAGTCAGACAGAGAACTTCAAGTTCAATCAGCCAGAACAATTGCCAGGGTCTGGCACCCACAGCCCGCAGAATTGCCATTTCCCGTTGCCGCTCTTTCATCGCTGCCAACAATGTCGTCATCATGCCAATCAAAGCGGCAATCAGCACGAGCAAAGTCACCAGTAACAACAAATTCTCAACCATACTGAGCATTTGCCATAATTCTGCCAACGCCGCGCCTGGCAGGATCGCCGTTAATGGTTCTGCTTTAAATTCATTGATTTGCCGCTGTAGCGCAAAAGTCGCCACTTTTGATTTTAGACCCAGCATAAAACCAGTAATCACTGTTGGTTGCAGCGCAGACAGCTGTTCAGTACTTAATTTCGGTTGCTTACCAAGCGCTGGCGCGCCCCCCCGCCATCCGCGGTGAATGGCTTCAATACCGGCCAGACTGACATGAACACTTTGATCAACCGGCGTTCCTGTCGCAGCCAAAATACCGACGACAGTAAAAGGCTGATCTTTATGCTGACTAAAACTGACCGCCCCCACACCATGTGACAATATAATTTGCTGGCCAAGTTGATAACCCAACTTGTCAGCCACTGCTGCACCAATCACCGTCTGGTACACCTCAGTAAAAGCCTGCCCTTGTGCAAAAACCAACGATTGCTGCTGTCCATAGCGGAAAAAATGGAAATAATCTTCATTGGTACCAATGACCCGAAAACCACGATGTGAATCGCCCAATGCCAGTGGAATGGACCACTTCACCTGTGGATGTTGTTTAATCTGCTGATAATGCTGCCAACTGATATTGTTGGTTGCATTCCCTAGTCGAAACACGCTGTACAACAACAAATTCAGCTGACCAGAGCGAGCACCAACGATTAAATCAGTGCCAGACACCGTACTGGTAAAACTACGTTTCGCTTCCAGCCGCAAATGATCTATCCCCAACAGCAAAGCGATGCTAATGACCAATGACAATAACGTCATCAAGGCGGTGCCGCGCCTGTTCCACAAACTTTGCCGGGCTAAGCGAATTAACATGGTGTGTGCTCCCCTTTGTCAGTCTGCTTTTCTGCCACCATGAGACTGGCTGAATTTGCACGCACATCGTTATCGATGACGCCAGCAACGAGGTTATCCATCTGCAGAACCGAACCAAAAAAATGAGCTAACTGCTGATCATG
>JAHJNE010000057.1 GCA_018820995.1 Gammaproteobacteria bacterium
CAAGCCGGCCACCGGTTTAGGCGTCAAACTCGCCAGCGGCGCCAATGCCTTGTCAACGGCTGACGGTGTCAAAGCCGCCATTGAAAATATGCGTCCGTATTTCCCAACCGGCTTGCAAGCCGTCGTGCCTTACGACACCACACCTTTTGTAAAAATCTCGATTGAGAAAGTGGTGAAAACCCTGCTAGAAGCGATCGTGCTGGTGTTTTTAGTAATGTACCTGTTCCTGCAGAATTTCCGCGCCACGTTGATCCCAACTATCGCGGTGCCAGTGGTGTTATTGGGTACTTTTGCCGTGCTATCGGTCTTTGGCTATTCCATCAATACCCTGACTATGTTCGCCATGGTACTGGCGATTGGTTTGCTGGTCGATGACGCCATCGTCGTCGTTGAAAACGTCGAGCGGGTGATGACCGAAGAAGGTTTACCGGCCCGCGAGGCAACCCGAAAATCAATGGACGAAATTACCGGTGCTTTAGTCGGCATCGCGTTGGTGTTGTCTGCGGTCTTTGTGCCGATGGCATTTTTTGGTGGTTCAACCGGCGTTATTTATCGCCAGTTCTCGATTACCTTAGTCTCGGCGATGGCGCTGTCGGTGTTGGTGGCGTTGGTGCTGACCCCTGCCCTTTGTGCGACCTTACTTAAACCGTCCGGTCACTCTGGTGGCGGCTGGTTAGGCAAGTTTTTCTCTGGCTTTAACCGCGGCTTTGACGCCGGTAACGGTGCCACACAATCAATGGCTAGCCGGATGATCCGCCAGCCCAAACGTTATTTACTGGTGTACGGCCTGATTGTGGCAGGTATGGTGGTCTTGATGATGCGTTTGCCTTCTGCCTTTTTACCGGATGAAGATCAGGGCATCTTGTTCAACCAAATTGTTTTACCAGCCGGCGCCACCAAAGAACGGACCCTGGAAGTAGTGAAACAAGTGGAACAACATTTCCTGGTCGACCAAAAAGAAGCGGTGAAATCGGTGTTCTCAGTGTCTGGCTTTAGCTTCGCCGGTCAGGGCCAGAATGCCGCCATTGGCTTTGTGAATTTAAAACACTGGGATGAGCGCCAGCGCGCGGATCTTTCAGTTAAAGCGGTGAGTGGCAAAGCGATGGGCCGGTTTAGTCAGATTAAAGATGCCATGGTGTTTGCATTTGCACCGCCAGCAGTGGTGGAACTGGGCACCGCCAACGGCTTTAATCTGCATTTACAAGACCGTTCTAATTTAGGCCACGACGGCTTGTTGGCAGCCCGTAATCAGCTGCTGGGGATGGCGTCGCAAGACCCACGCTTAATGGCTGTGCGCCCGAACGGCCAAGAAGATACACCCGAGCTGAAACTAGATATTGATTTAGCCAAAGCCGGTGCGCTGGGTGTCAGTCAAGCCGATATCAACCAAACCATTCAAACTGGCTGGGGCGCAACTTATGTCAATGATTTTATTGATAAAGGCCGGGTGAAAAAAGTCTTTGTGCAAGGCGAAGCGCCAAGCCGGATGCTGCCGGAAGACATTCGGCAGTGGTATGTGCGGAACAAAACCGGTGACATGGTGCCTTTTTCGGCCTTTGCCAGCGCACACTGGAACTTCGGCTCGCCACGACTGGAACGTTATAACGGCTTACCCTCAATGGAAATTCAGGGCATGGCAGCTCCAGGGCACAGTACCGGTGAAGCCATGCTGGCAATGGAAGAGCTGGTGGCAAAACTACCGAACGGCGTTGGCTCTGAATGGACTGGTATGTCCTATCAAGAGCGGATGACCGGCGATCAGGCGCCGATGCTCTATACCATCAGTTTACTTGTGGTGTTTTTATGTCTGGCTGCCTTATATGAAAGTTGGTCGGTACCGGCGGCAGTGATGGCAGTGGTGCCGCTGGGGATATTTGGTGCCTTGGTGGCGGCAACCAGCAATGCCCTGTCGAACGATATTTACTTCCAGGTTGGCTTGTTAACAACCATGGGTTTAGCAGCGAAAAACGCCATCCTGATTGTTGAATTTGCCAAAGGTCGTTTTGAACAAGGCATGGCATTGCAACAGGCGGCGATTGAAGCGATCCGCTTGCGGCTACGGCCTATTCTGATGACCTCGCTGGCATTTATTTTTGGCGTGTTACCGCTGGCGATAGCGTCCAGCGCGGGTTCTGGCGCGCAAAATGCGCTGGGGATCAGTGTCATCGGCGGCATGGTGGCATCTGCCGTACTGGCCGTGCTCTTTGTGCCGTTGTTTTATGTACTGATCGGCAAATTCGCCAAACCAGCACAAAGCTAATTCCCGAGCAACCCGCGGCTGCGGAATTGAACATGACAACACAAGTTGCCAGCTCAATACCGCAGCAGGCCTGGAGAACAAGATGACGATTAAAACAAAAAAACATCAGGACCCTGCCCTGGCGCAAGCCAGACGGGAACAAGTGTTAACCGCCGCCGCCGATTGTTTTCGCCGCCGCGGTTATCACGGCGCCGGGATGGCCGAAATTTCTAAAACCGCCGGCATGAGTCCTGGCCATATTTACAATTATTTCGACGGTAAAGAAGCCATTATTGAAGCCATCATTGAACAGAATATGGCGGACATGTTTTCGCTGCTGGCAGGTTTTGCCGAGCAGCAAGGCGATATACTGCAGGTGATGGTCGACAACGCCGATTATGGCGTCGAGAAAAACCTCAATCCGGCATACGCCGCCTTGCAACTGGAAATGTTGTCGGAAGCCGCACGCAACGATAAAGTCGCCACTTTATTACGCCACGCCGACGAAACCACACGCGACCAGCTCAAGCTGTTACTCGCAGGCCCCCAGGGCAGCTTGCGCACCCTACCAGACTTTGATGTCGACGCCCGTATCGAACTGCTGGCCGCAGTCTACAATGGCCTACTGGTCCGCGCGGTGCTGCACCCCCAGCTCGATCGCCAACAATTGCTTGCCAGCTTACGTCCTTGGCTGCGACAGTTGTTGGCAGCGCCACTTGACAGCCAGAACTGAACTCAGTAAAAAGCGCTGTCCGCAGCGCTTCAGCATCTGAGGGTTTAAATCTGAGGTGATTGATCTTAGGTGATCGATCTTAGGTTTATAATTTGAGGTGTTTGAACTGAGGTTTCAATTTTGAGACAAGAGCTTTGATGATGTCCACAACCAACACCAGTTCGACCGCAGCACTGCATTGTCCAGCGCTTGATTGGCCAGTCAAAGCCGATTGGGTCGAACAGATCATGCCGGATTTTTATCAGCACGGGCTGTCGATTTTGCCACAAGCGCTGCCGGCGGATGTCTGCCATGCACTGCTACATGAAGTGCAACAACGCAGCGATTTAACCGCTGCTGGCGTTGGTCGTGCCGGACAACTGCAACAAAACACTGACATCCGCCGCGATCAGACTGTTTGGCTGGACGGTGCGACAGCCGCACAACAACAATACCTGGCATTGATGCTGCAACTGCAACAGCAAATGAACCGCCAGTGTTTTCTCGGCCTTACCCACCACGAATGCCATTTTGCGCGTTATCAACCCGGCGACTTTTATCAAACGCATCTCGACGCTTTTCGAGGTAAATCGAACCGCGTCCTGACCACAGTACTGTATTTAAACGATGTCGCCAGCGGCGGCGAACTGGTGATTTACGACGAAAACGAAGTTGAACTGATGCGAGTATTACCACAGGCTGGCTTGTTGGTGACCTTTGAAAGTGAACGTTTTCCTCATCAGGTTTTGCCTGCTGAGTTTGACCGGTTTAGTATTGCCGGCTGGTTTCGGAAGGATTAGGTCCTGCCGTTGCCAGTTCGGTTTCTAAGCGAACACATTGTCATCTACCCGCGTAAGGTGGAACTCACCAGCATGGAAGCGCAGAGCGCTACTGTTGTTATTTTTCGATTTCTCTTTGCGTTGGTTTTCAAAAGCGTTTTGCCAATAGCGAGTTACTTATTTTGCTTCAACACAATATTGCAGGAGTAATTTTGAACAGCATAAGCTGGTCTCGCGAAGAAAAAACCGAAGGTTGGTGCCCTTGGAGCGCCAGAAAATCAGAAACAAAATCAACCATTTAAGGCCAATGCGCAAACTCACGATTTTCTAGCCTCAGTTATCGAAAATAATAGTGCATTTCGGTCACCGCATTTTAAAATCTCAAACCCTCTTTGATTTCTTAAGGCTGTCATACCACTCACTGATTAGAAGTTTGAAACATATCTTTCGCGACAGTGGAAATCCGATTTTTGTATATATAAGAGAACATGACGATCATCATAACTATATCTCTATTGTATATTTCAACTGGGTTTCTAGCCCACTCCGCATTGTAGCCCGTATAAAGATCTTCAAACAGAGCTTCACCTTTTAGAATTGTGAATAAGGCAGACTCTCCTACGTAACACACCTTATTCGCTTTTTCATTCCAAATTACTAACCCCTCCCCAAATTTAATCGTCTTGCAGATTTTTTCATTACTGGATAGTGTTACCTCCAGACTAAACTCTTTACCAATCAATTCCGAATAGTGACTATCTGGCCCCCCAACGCGCTTGCAAGTGAAAGCGTCGAATTCCATTAGAAAAAATTCAATCCATTCTTCGAAATTTGATGCAGCGATTTCCAGTTCTTTATAACTTATACACTCAAGCTTATTTCCATAAACGTCGTAAAAACTATCTACCACTTTTTTTATCTGTTCGTCTGTAAGCCGTTCAGCATTCCAGCAGTAAAACCAAACTCTTTGCACAAACGCTTAACTTCTTTGAGTGCATTAGCATGTTCATTCTTTTTTATTTCACTCATTTGTTGTTGGATTGCCTCCATCTATTTCAGCTTCCAACTCG
>JAHJNE010000531.1 GCA_018820995.1 Gammaproteobacteria bacterium
GAGTGTGGATGAGGTGTTACGCAGCGCAACCTCGGTGCCCGCCGATAGTTTTGGCATTGCTCAGCTTGGCCGCATCCAGGTCGGAGCCAAAGCTGACTTGTTGCTGGTCGGTGATGTTCGAAGCGATTTATCGGTGTTATTGAAGCCAGAAAGCATTTGGAAAAATGGCGTGCAGATTAACCCCATAATAAGCGCTGCAGCTGTTAAATTGCAGCCAGGATTACTGGCGGACTTTGCCAACAGCAGTAAAACCCTGCAAGGGCTTGGCATCAGTGCCACCAGCGACCAGATGATGCAGGGAAACTCAGTCGCGACCATGCACTGGATTGCCGAAGGCTATCAAAGTGTTGGCGCGATTCGGGCGGACGGCGAAATTAACCCAGGTTTTGGCTATCCCTGGTCAGGGCTGGCCTACCTGCCGGGCTTAAGCATGGAACAAGGCGCCGATCTGAGCCCGTTCGCGCAAATAACTTTTGCCGTGCGCGGCACCCCAGGCCAGTATCAATTTCAGCTCTTTAGCGCAGGCAGCATGCTGCCGGTATTCGTGCCGTTTACCGTCACGGCTGACTGGCAAGTGATCAAGATGCCACTGAGCCAGTTTGCCGGTGCCGAACTTTCCGCCATCAGCATGATGTTGTGGTCAGCTGCCGCAGATGCGAAACAGCCGGGCTACTTTTTGGAACTGGATGAGATATCAGTGCAGTAGGAAATCAACGGCAAACTAGGTGCAGAGCTGTCGTCAAAACGGCTCTGCGTTTAAGCAAAATAATCAGCCGCCGCAAAGGCGCTGGCCATTAAATCTCGCTCCGACAATATCGGTTGCTGCCCTTGGCAAAGCTGCTGTAGCGGCCAGTGAATGGCTAAATCTGCATCATCCCAGCGAATGCTACGCTCATGCTGTGGGGCGTAATAGTCGGTGGTTTTATAATGCACGTCGGCACTTTCGCTCAGCACCAGAAAACCATGGGCAAACCCTTCCGGAATAAACAATTGTTGCTGATTTTCGGCCGACAAGCGATGCCCGACCCATTTGCCAAATGTCGCTGATGCCTGGCGCAAATCGACTGCCACATCAAAAATTTCACCTTGCACCACCCGAATCAATTTCGCCTGCGGTTGGCCAAGTTGATAATGCAAACCGCGCAGCACCCCATGTTTCGAATGCGAATGATTGTCCTGGACAAAAGTCAGCGGCCGCCCTAATAACGTTTCATATTGCTGTTGCTGAAAACTTTGCAAAAAATAACCGCGCTCGTCGCTGAATACCTTAGGTTGCAGGATCAGAACATCGGGAATTTGGGTTGGGATCAGTTGCATATCGGGCAGTCGCCAGCAGTGTATTTTGCTGCATTGTGCTTTTTTTGCGATAAAAGGCAAGTAATTGTCTAGCCATCAGCTATCGTTTGCAGCTGAATGCAAAAACCATCGTATTTAGGCTGCTGTCTGACCTGCTTTTTCTGCTATGATCGGCGCATTGTCTGCGGCCAGTGACCAGCACCCAAGCTGGCAACACCTGCCCTCTGTTGTTCGTTCAACCAAGTCGTATTCACAAGGTCTAGCATGATTAACTATTTCCGCGTCCTTGGCGTCAAAGCTACCGCGACCGATGAAGAAATCAAAAAAGCATATAAACGACTCTCGAATAAATATCATCCGGACAAACTGTTGTCTGAGTCGGATGAAACGAAAGACCAAGCCGCCTTGCAACTCGAGCGGGTGAAAGAAGCCTATGATGTTCTTTCCGATGCCAAAAAACGCGCGGCCTTTATCAAAGACTTTAACAACGTGATAGTGCCGGAACCTGCAGCAGCGATGAAAGAGCTGTGGGACCAATATTACCCAGCCGGTTAACTAGACAGGAACCACCATGAGCAAAAAATTCGATCAGGCCAGATTACAACAATTGAAAACTGATGCCTTTGAAAACATTGAATCTTATAACGATCCAGACACGCCAAAAGCGCTGGGAAATTTCACCAGTCAGATTAAAAAAGTGTTAGAAGCGGATCCGGAAATGCTGCAATCGGTACCGGAATATTTACCTGTGGCACTGTTTGGCCGGGTCAAATTCACCGGTGAAGCCAAACTCAAGTGGTCGCAGTGGCTGAAAACCAGCACTTTCCCATTATGGGACGATTTTAAAACTTCAGTCGCCTTTAACAATGACGACTTACCACTGGTCAAAACCATTCGCGCTTATGACGAAAACCTGCTGATTGAAGCCTGCGCTGTGTTGTTTATGCTGTCGAATGAATCGTCTGCACCTGCTAAACGTAGCAAAGATGAAGGCGACGAAGACGGTTATGAAGAAGATTATGATGACGACCGCAATGAAGCGCAGGATGATTACGAAGGCCGGGACGAAGAAGACGAAGATGGCTACGACGATCAATATGATGAAATTACCTTTAACCGGGAAGGTCGCTAATGAATAGTCTGATAGAAATCGCTGTTGCAGAAATCAAACAACTGGCGGTCGTTGAACCAAAACAAGCCAGTAAAAAATTCGAGTTAATGGCCAACACCATGTCCGACGCTCAGTTGGTGGAAGTGATTGAAAATATAGATATTGTGACGCTGACGCAAATCAACAGCCAACACGATATTTCCTTCCCGTCGATTATTTCTGAGTTGATGACACCGGAAAAAATCCGCGACATCGTCTGCCAGCAGCCGTTGTACTGGGAAGAAAAAATCAAAAATAACGCCGACGAATTAAAGCAACATACTTTTGATTTTCTTACCTATTTAATCCGTACCCAGGAAAGTGAAGAAAAGCAGGCCGAAATTATTGAATGCATCGCCGAAGATGCGGCCGGGTTGTTTTATTTGTCTATTCCATTCATCGAGTTATATCGCGGCGAAGCGGTGGAAGATGAAGACGAAGTGCACGATTTACTGCACGAAGAAGAACAGGATTTGGAAGAAGCGGTCAGCTACACCGAACGTCATTTAAACGAAGAAGTGCATGGCTTAAGTTTTGACGACCCACGCAGCTTGTTGGCGCTGATCCGCCAGTTGACGCCGGCCGTTGAACAATCGATTAAAAGTCTGGTCCGCAACGAAAACTCTGGCTGGGAACATATCATCAACAAATTCGCTACTGAGCTGGTGATGCAAGCGAAAGAGAAAAACCAGGCCACCGACGAATACGCCGAAGTGGACGATATGTTCAGTTTTCTGGATTAAGTACTGAATTAAGTACTGAAATAACCACTTAAATTAGTGTTGAATGAAGCATTAAATAAAGGGATCGACATGCAGTTAGCGTTACGCGACAGCAATCAGGGGCCATTTTTAAGCAAAGTCATCGCCTATGGTCAGGCACAGGGCAAACTCAGCGCCAGCGATCTTGAAAACATCAAAAGCAAAGCGGTGTTGATGAGCCTGAAGTTCGCAGATAAATTTTATAACAAATACAAAATGCACCTGCTGGAACAAGCAGCACACGATATTATCGGCGTCGCCAGTTTAGGCTTGGCCGAGCTTGCGGATCAGGATTTAGACCGTGCACTGGCTTTGCTGCAAAGCCCGGAAGGCATTGTTAAACCGTTCCAAAAAGGCTGGAGTATGCTTAGTCAGGTCAGTCTGGTGAATCCAACCCGCAAATCACTGTATGGCGAAGTCGAAGCGCAGCTATTGTCGGATATCGCCAGCCCACCGGATGCCGAAGAATGGGCTGGCCTGGCGCAATATCAGCATGCGCTTCGTGAATGGCAGCGCCGCCAAGCCATTGCGGTGGTCAAACAAACGTTTTTCTACCACACCCAACTCGACCCATTCGAGCACTTTAACCTCGAAGGCATGCTGGCCGAAGTGGTGTTGTACCGGATGTGTTGCAATGGCGATAAGGTAAAACAAGATTTAAAACAACGGCTAAAGCATGTTGAACTGCAGGAACAATGGTTTGATGTGACGTTCTTGCAGCTACAAACCCAACAAACCATTAGCTTGTTACCACCAGGTTTTGCCGCAGCGGTTCAGGAAGATATCGGTGCCAACTTCGCGCCAGCATTGCTAAAAACCCTGCATTTTGCCAAAGGTTACCAAAAGCTGTTGGCCGACAACGCCTCACCCGAACGTCGTGACGCCTTTGAGCACAAACAAGGCATGCTGAACCCGTTATTGGGCTGGCCGCAGTATATTGAAATGTAAGTAGTTAGATGTAGCTGGGTATTTAGGTTTCTTCATTTCAGTGTCAGTACAGCGAATTTGTACTGACACCGGATGCCGGGATCTTTGGCAATTGCACAGACAATTTAGATTAGGTGCTTGAACAGTTTACGCACACCAACGACTGGGAACTCCTCCATTCGCCCGTTTGCCCCTCCCGCGCTCACTTTTGAATGCCCACTGCGCAGCGCCCGATCGTTGGTTTTATTATTTACACTTTTTGCTGAGCAATACGTTTTATTTGGGTTCTTTAAACTCAATTAACAAACAATATGAAACGACAAATCCAGTGAACCAAGTGTTTGGCGTTATCGATATCACTTCCCAACCTTCTTTGCTGATCTCGGCAATTTGCGCATTAAGCGCTTCTAAGTCAACATCGCCGAAACCACCATATTTTCTTTTTCTAAACTCGACAACTCTGCGCATATGACACTCCTCTATGCAAATATCCATGTTTTATCAACGGCAGATCTGCCATCTCAAATCTCTGTCAGCACTCCAAAATATCGCGTTTAAAGATCATCTTCAACCGTCTTACTAAGCCGAAAGTTAAAACTTGGCGGTCTTGTGCTGAATGGTCAGGCGATAGCGGGGTAATCACCCAGACGTCTTTTTACTACACTCAACTGGACCCATTCGAGCACTTTAGCTTCGCAGGCATTCAGACCAGCGACGCCTTATCCTGGCGCCGTGACGCATTTGAACACAAACAAGATATGCTGCACTGATACTGCCAACGTCGATCATCAATACCGCTGTCCTTCTAAGCGTCATTCCAAAGACAAGAGGGTAGCTTTCGCTACCCTCTTGTCTTATATATCGTGGATTATCACGTCACTGGCAACAGTAGAATTAACATCTCGTCCAAGAGCGCTAAAACTCATCCCGTAAACACTCAGCAAAATTCTAACTGCTGCTGTCGCCTAAATCCTGATCAGCGGAGCAGTTACTGTTTCAACAACAGTAAAAGTACCTGTCGGCAGCTCGCTTCACTACAGGCTAGCTTGGCGACGACTGACTGCGCCTTACAGATATCAATCTGCCCCCTAACTCAGCGGGCAGAAAGATAGCAGGGCACAACAGCTACCCGTCTGCGCCGACGCAGCACAATAGCGCCGGCCAATCCCAGCACCATCCAAATGGTCATACTGCCACCACTAGATTTTCTCCCTACAACCACATCTTTGGTTACAGTGACTGTGACGCTGACCTGAGCTGTCGCTTCACCACCAAAACCGTCGGTTATTCTGTAAGTGATGGTATCGACACCTTCAAAACCAACTTTGGGCGTGTAACGCAACTGCTGATCAGCCTGAATGCTGACGGCACCCTGCACAGCACTGGCTGCACTGACTGTCAATACATTGCCATCGGCATCGGTATCGTTCACCAGTACTGCAATAAGCACTGGCGTTTTATCGTTGGTTGATGCCGCATCGTTGACTGCAACCGGCGCGCTATTGCTAAATACATCAACAACCAATTCCGCACTTGCAGTCCCCCCTTTACCATCAGTAATGCTGTAGATGACTCTGTCCAAACCAACAAAGTCAGGATCCGGTGTATAACTCAGTCGTTGATCCGACTGAATCACCACGGTACCAAAACCGCTGATAGCCTGCGTGATAGTTAAGGAGTCACCATCCGCGTCAGAATCATTGACCAGAACATTCACCAACACAGAAGTATTTTCCCTGGTTGAAGCGGTATCAGATATGGCAATTGGCAGGCGGTTTCCGTTTAATGCAACAGCAATACCACCCGGATCGACAATGGCATTGTTCGCAATACCGTCAGCATCGTTAGGACCTCCGTCTTCGACCGTAATCTGCACACACCAATGACCTTCGGTCAGACCTTCAGTCCAAACAGCATCACCTGGAGGGGGGCAGAAACCACGTTCACCCAAAGTACTGGAAACTGAGTTGCGGCTATCGCTGCGGAAATCCACCCAGCCCGTTACATCGTTGAACTTGCGATAAACCGCATTGACCGGTATCGGTAACCGCTGTGGCAATACCAGACTGTGACTTTGGCCCTGCTCAGGTAAACCGTAAGCGATAAAGTCAAAGATGCCCCCTATATTCACGGCGACGGGGTCGGGTGCAATAGCACTGCTGGATATCTCTAAACCACCGGCATCGGTTTGTGCAGCTACGGTGCCTAAACGTAGACAAACACCTGGCTCACCTTCAGCCAAAAATTGGCTCTGACCACCAGACTGCTCTGGCACCACGTTACATTCGTTAATTGCATCCAGGTAATCCGGAATACCATCACCATCCGAGTCAGCAAAACCCTCCTGATTATCAGGCACTAAATCACCATCAGAATCACCACCACTTAAAGTCGGCAGGCTTGCCCTGATCACAATGTAGGCGCTGGATGTAGCTGATAAATTTGGCGTGCCGTTATCAGTCGCTGTATAGCTGATCTGATACAAACCAGGGCCCTGCGCCGCCGGATCAAAACTCAGTTGGTTTTGATCCGAGCTAACATTCTCCAAGCGGCCAATACTCCAGCTACCCGTCACCTGATCCGTTAAATTGGCATCGGTGATTGTGGCACTGACCGTCACCATTCCATCCCCTTCGCTGACAGTCAGGCGGCTCAAACCATTTTGTTCCACAGCTAAAGCAACCACAGGCGCAATATTGGCTTCACTCACAATGACACGGGTATTGCGCTGGCTACCCCGATTGATTTCACTGCTAAGGGTAATCACGATGTCTTCCGGTGTTTCACTTAAGCCGTCTTCAAGCACATTAAAGCGGATGCTGACACTGGTGCCAGAGCTTATTTCTGCCACACCTGAGACCAGCGTATGATCATTTGCATCAGCACTGCCGCTGACTGAATAAGGGACCAGCACCGGATAGGCAGGCGCTGTACCGTTGAGTATCACCTCAACCACCACTTCACTGCCTTCAGTCACCAACTGATTTTTACTCAGTGAAACCAAAGGATTAACACTGACCTTTTGCGCTTTGGTTGCAGTATTGCCATCAGCATCTGTGGCTTGCCAGTAGACAATATGCTCACCTGGCTCAAAGAACAGACTGCCATTAATTAACGACACCCGCAGACGACGGCCATTGCGATCTACCGCAGTTGCAGTGCCAAGCGGTACTCGGGTAAAGAGTGCAGTTGCATTCACAACAATGTCGGCCGGTACTGTAATCACCGGCAGATTCGTCGCATCGCCACCCGTAATAATCAGGCTGACATCAGCATTGGCACGCCCGCCAGCGCCATCGCTCAGGGTATAACGTAAATTGACAGGGCCAACATAAAGATCCGGTACGGTAAGACTCAGGCCCTCAGCGTTGTAGGTCACACTGCCTACAGAGGCAGATGCACCATCGATCGTCAACCTGTCACCATCCACATCCGCATCGTTGGACAGGACTGCCAGCTGATACTGGTTGTTCTCTGTCCGCGCCAAGCTGAAACTGTCAGCTTTAGCAACTGGGTTGTCATTGACTGCGGTCACATTAAGGCTAATCGTTGCCGGGTTTGAGCTTAACAGCCCGTCTTTCGCAATATATCCAATGCTATCTGTGCCATTAAAATCTTGCTCTGGCGTATAGACTAATGAGGAACCTTCAACAGTCGCAGTCCCGTGCTGCGGTTGCACCACAATCTCAAAAGTTAACTCATCCTGATTAGCATCCTGTGCTGTTAACGTCAGACGAATTTGGCTGTCTTCAGCCCCTGTTGCTGCACTATCTGTTGCCACTGGCGCTTCATTACTTTTCACAACGGTCAGCGTAAACGCAGGTAAACTCGCGCTTGCGGTGCCATCAGAGACACTGATCACAATCCCCGCTGTGACACCGACATCGGCACTGGTTGGTGTACCTGTCAGCTCACCACTGGAGGTACTAAAACTAGCCCAAGTTGGTTTATTACTGATACTAAAGGTGAATATGGTACCTGCATCTGCATCTGTTGCTGTGGGGGTAAAACTATATAGTGTCCCTACATCAACAGAAATCGCGGGAGTACCACCGATCACCGGTAGCTGATTCGCGGCTGTTACCGTAATGCTAAATGGAGCCAGCGACGAACTGGTAATACCATCACTGACGCTAATCAGGATACCGCTGGTGGTACCTATATTTGCACTTGTTGGGGTACCGGTTAAAGCACCGGTACTGGTGGAGAAGTTGGCCCACGCCGGCTGATTACTGATACTAAAGGTCAGCGTTTGCGCATCGGCATCTGAAGCTGTAGGCACAAAACTATAGCCGGTATCCTGAAGTACTGATGTGGCAGGCGAGCCACTGATCACAGGTGCAGTATTCGGAAGTGCAGGCGTCACCGGGGCTGAAGCGGCCGATGCGGCACTGGTTCCAACCACGTTGGTCGCTGTCACTGTAAAGGTATAAGCTGTGCCATTGGTTAAGCCGGAAATAGTCACGGGTGAACTTACACCTGTGGCCGTTGCTCCGCCTGGGTTGGCAGTGACCGTATACCCAGTGATAGCTGTACCTCCAGTTGAAGCCGGAGCAATGAATGCCACAGTTGCAGAGGCATTGCCTGCTGTGGCAGCACCAATAGTCGGTGCACCTGGTATTATCGCGTTCACCGTAAAGCTGCGACTAACCTGAGTCGCAGCTAAATAGCTACCATTACCCGCTTGGTCCGCGTTGATAGTACAAGTACCTGCCGTAACAAAGGTTAGTACCCCAACGCTGGTAATGGTACATACGCTTGTCGTTGAAGAGGTAAAGGTTGGCGTTAAACCAGAGTCGGCAGTTGCAGTGACGGTTGGTGTAGTGCCAAAGTTCTGCGCACCCGGCGAAGCAAAGGTGATGGTTTGGCTTGCTGCTGGTGTAATCGAGTTGGAAGCCGCCGATGAAGACCCCGTACCAGCCGAATTGGTTGCAGTTGCCGTAAAGGTATAAGCCACGCCATTCGTCAGCCCTGTCACGACAACAGGGGAACCTGCCGCTGTACCAGTCAATCCGCCTGGATTTGACGTGACAGTATAACCAGTGATATTGGCGCCACCGCTAAACACTGGCGCCGCAAAAGCAATTGAAGCCTGAGTATCACCCGCTGTTGCTATTAGCGCAGTCGGCACACCAGGCACCACAGCAGCCACAGTGAAAGTTTGACTCACCTGAGTAGCGGACAAATAGCTGTTATCGCCGGCCTGATCTGCATTAATAATACAGCTGCCTGCGGTCACAAAGGTCAAGGCCCCAGCGCTAGTGATAGTACAAACACTTGTGGTTGAGGAGGTAAAGGTTGGTGTCAAACCAGAATCCGCTGTTGCACTAAGCGTTGGTGTAGTACCAAAGTTCTGTGTTCCCGGATTATTAAAGGTAATGGTTTGAGGTGATGCCGGGGTAATTGAATTAGATGCCGCTGATGCAGTACCTGTACCCGCTGAGTTTGTGGCAGTCACGCTGAAGGTATACGCCACACCGTTGGTCAGGCCGGTGACGGTAATAGGTGAACCAGCACCTGTGCCTGTCAGACCACCTGGATTCGAAGTCACGGTATAACCGGTAATTGCAGCGCCACCGGTGCTCGCCGGCGCCACAAAACTCACACTCGCCTCGGTATCACCTGCTGTAGCAGTTCCGATGGTTGGTGAGCCAGGCACTATGGCATTGACGGTAAAGGTTTGAGTGACGGTCGTGTCCGCGTTGGTCGTTGAATTGCCCGCTTGATCGGCATCGATAGTACAGGAACCTGCAGTGACAAAGGTCAGGGCAACGCCACTTACCGTACAGACACCGGTAGTCGCCGATGAAAAGGCCACCGTGAGTCCGGCGTCCGAAGTCGCTGACAAGTTCGGTGAGGCACCAAAATTCTGAGCACCCGGATTGGCAAACGTAATAACTTGATTGGCTTTAGGCGTCGCCGCGTTGGATGCACCGGAAGCAACACTGCTGCCAATGGCGTTCGTCGCCGTGACAGTAAAGGTATAAGCGGTGCCGTTAGTTAACCCTGTGACCACAATCGGCGAGCTTGCCGCGGTAAAGGGCCCACCCGCAACCGCCGGATTCGGAATAACTTCGTAACTGTCAATGGCTGCACCGCCATCATTCACCGGTGCGGTAAAGGCAACTGACACCTGTCCATCACCCGCTGTCGCAGTGCCGATGGTGGGGGCATCGGGCGCCGTCGGAATGGCAACAGTATGGGCGGTACCAAGAGTGTAAGCCGCAGGACCTGCATTACCAACATCATCACTGATATCAGTTGCCCCATTCAGGTTCAGCTTGATGGTGCCGTTCCCCGTAATACCATTCACCGTTACAGTGACACTGGAGCCCGAACTTGCTGAGACACTGGCGATGGTGCCGGTCGCACTCCCTGTTGTACCAAGCGCAAAGTCACCGGTAGAAATATTGTTGACTGATTCGCTGAAATTAACCGTGAAATCAACACTGGTATCTGTTGATACAGCGCCACCCAAAGGTGCGGTGCTGGTCACAGAGGGCACAACGCCGTCTACTACCAGCGCTTTATTATTGCCCAGGGAATTGGCTGCACCAGGGGACGCCAATGTGAGGGTCGCATTGTTAGTAGCGGCATCGCGGATGGTTCCGCTATTCAATGCCAAGGAGTTAGTGGCGACATAATCTAAGTCACTGGACGTATCGCCGGACTGAATGGTGTAGTTGAATGTCAGCGCACTGGAACCACTACCACTTGCGTAGTCAATAGTTCTGTCAGTTGTACCCGTCTCCAGCGTTAGTTGCGGGGTACCAGTGACGCTGACCACTTCGCTAAAGTTGACTTGAATACTAATGACATCGCCCGGTTTGTAGGCGCCATTCGCAGTACTGGCGGTAACCGATGACACTGTCGGTACCACGCCATCGACAACGATATTTTTATTCGCTCCCAAAGAGTTTGCGGCACCGGGAGAAGGTAAGGTCAAGGTGGCGTTGTTACTTGCCGCGTCACGAATAGTGCCACTATTTAGCATCAGCGAATTGGTCGCAACATAATCTAAATCGGCCGAAGTATCGCCAGACTGAACGGTGTAATTGAAAGTCAACGTACTGGAGTTA
>JAHJNE010000532.1 GCA_018820995.1 Gammaproteobacteria bacterium
CGCCAGCCAGAATAACCACAACTGTGTCACAGCCCAATCACCGACAAATAACGCGACACCGGTACTCCGTGCCGGGTTGACCGAGGTGTTCGTCACCGGAATGCTGATCAGGTGAATTAAGGTTAAACAGAGGCCAATCGCTACGGGCGCCATGCCTTGTGGAGCGCGTTTATCGGTTGCGCCTAAAATCACCACCAGAAACATCATCGTCATCACCACTTCGCAAATCAAAGCGGCCTGCATGCTGTACCCACCCGGTGAGTGTTCGCCGAAGCCATTGGAAGCAAAACCGGCACTGACATCAAACCCGGCTTTACCGCTGGCAATCAGGTATAACACCGCACCTGCGGCAAGACCGCCAAGCACTTGTGACACAATATAAGGCAGTAATTCTTTTGCCTCAAACCGGCCACCGGCCCACAAACCAATAGAAACGGCCGGATTAAGATGACAGCCAGAAATATGACCTATGGCATAGGCCATGGTTAACACCGTTAAACCAAACGCCAGCGATACGCCAAGTAAACCAATACCAACTTCCGGGAAAGCCGCTGCCAATACTGCGCTGCCGCAACCTCCCAACACGAGCCAAAATGTCCCGAAAAATTCCGCGCCATATTTGTTCATTATTTATTCCTTCTTTTCGCTTAATGAAACACACCACGGTTGTGTGCCATTTTAGTGAAGCAGAAAATTGTGAACAGACGAGTGATTCAGGTAAAAATTGTCGAAGGTGATACGGTGATGGAATGGCCAAAGTTGCTTGTTAATTCAGTTGAGTACTGACTTTGGCCTTGCGAAGTATAGTCGGAGTCTGGCGCCAGTTAATTCAGGAAGTTGTCGATATCTTCACCGGTTAATTTTCCGATTTGAGTGAAGAGGTACCACATGGCCGCCATCATTAACACCATGCTTGGCAGTGCAATAACCGGGTAGCTCAGAGCTGTCATGGTACCCAGCTCTTCATTGTAGGCCGGTGTGCCTGGCGGACTGACGAGAATCCACTTCGCCAGCAAATAATTCAGTACTGATGACATAAAAAATGATCCTGCCAACATCTGGTTGGTGACATTTAATTTATGTTCAAACTGCGGCATCAGTTGTTTACTTTCCAGCACCTGATGCAATTTGGTCATGTTGAGGAGTTGGGCGTTTTCCAGCAATGTTTTAATCAGATGAAATTTGCTGTGCTGGCTAAACCAAACCAGTAAGCCGATGATGCCGGGCACTGCAGCTTCTTTAATAGCAATATATTTAGGGTCTAGCTGCAGCAAACTCATGCCGCCGGTGAGCAAGACACTGATGATGCCGACGATAGAAAAGAAATTCACCTTCCCTGATTTCACCAGCTCCCATAGACCGTAGCCCACAGGGAATGCCAGTGCTATCACCAAACCCCAGACGGGCCCAAGATACTCTTCAGTACTGAATTTACTAAGAATAATGACCGGTAGCGCAATATTAAACAGCAGATTGCCGAGTAAGCCGTTAGATTTCTTTGCGGCAGGTTGAGTGGTATTCATCGTGATCCCGAGGCTGCAATGCAGATGCTGAAGTTTAGATAAAATTGATAACGCTAGTTTTACCATATTGTGCTTGCCGCTGGCTAGAAAGGCGATGAATTGCGGTGTGTGATTGACCTCACCTTTACGCAACCTTTACCTGCTGATTTTGGCGGTCTACCAAACCGTTCACTATGGTTAATGACACCTGATAAGAACTTTGGCGGAGTGATGATGCATATCCATAGACTGGGTTTTCAAATGCCAGCGCTTTACCGTCCATGGTGGCCGCTGTTACTGCTGCTATCGGCCTGTGGTGGCGGTGAAGCTGCCACACCTTCACCTGCACCAATACCGCCAGTGGTGGTGGTCCCTAATCAACCACCCATCGCGATAGCTGGTGCTGATCTGCAGGTAAGCGCCGCAGCAAAAGTATCGTTAAGCGGCAGTGCAACGGATACCGAAAATGGTGTGTTGCAGTACCGCTGGACACAATTAAGCGGGCCGAGCGTCAGCATCGCTCATAGCAATCAGGCCATTGCCGATTTTATTGCTCCAACACTGTATCGCAGCACGACCTTCAGCTTTCAGCTGGAAGTGACAGATACCGGAGGCTTAAGTGCGCGCGATACGATGCAGGTTTTAATCAAGCCGTTGCCGATGACCGCGGCACAAGCTGCTCGTTTATTACAACAAGCCAGTTTTGGGCCGACCGCTATCGATATTCAGCAAGCTACGGGGCAAAGTGCTGAACAATGGGTGACACAGCAACTGGCATTGCCTATCACCACACATGCTGACAAATTGGAAAATGCGGTTGGACAAGATAGACCGGCGCCCATTAGCCGCTTAGAGAGGTGGTGGCGGATAGCGTTAACCGCACCGGATCAATTGCGGCAGCGACTGGCATTCGCCTGGTCGGAAATTATGGTGGTTTCTGATCAGGGCAACGGCCTGAACAATCAGCCAGTCGGGCTCGCCAACTACTATGACTTGTTACTGCAACATGGCAGTGGTAATTACCGGCAATTACTGGAGCAAGTCACGTTATCGCCGGTAATGGGGGTCTATCTCAGTCATTTGGGGAATGAAAAACCGGACGCGGCGCGCAATATCCGGCCTGATGAAAATTATGCCAGAGAAGCGATGCAGTTATTTTCCATTGGCTTGGTGATGCTGGAGCCCGATGGAACACCTAGGCTGGACAATAACAGCCAGACGATTCCGAGTTATGATCAAAGTATCATTGAAGGGTTTGCCCATGTGTTTACCGGCTGGACCAGTGCCGGCACTGTGCGGTTCAATCAGCCGCGACCTGACTATCTTAATCCAATGATTGCCTTTGCTGATTTTCATGATACCGGCGAGAAAAAACTGCTGAATAACACTCTGCTCCTTGCCGGCCAAACGGCGCAGCAAGATTTAACCCAAGCATTAGACAATCTGGCCGGACATGCCAATGTCGGACCTTTTATCAGTAAACAACTGATCCAGCGGCTGATCACATCTAACCCAACGCCGGCTTATGTCGGGCGGGTTAGTGCCGTATTCGCTGACAATGGTCAGGGCCAACGCGGGGATTTGGCTGCCGTTGTGACCGCAATTTTGCTGGACGACGAAGCCCGAAGTGATGAAGCTGCACAAAGTAGCACTTTTGGAAAACTACGCGAGCCCTTGCTCAAAACCACGCATGTTTGGCGGTTATTACAATCTGCGGCGCCAAGCGGCCACATTTACACTTTTAATCTGGCGGATAGCCATGCGCAAGCTCCGCTGCAATCACCATCTGTATTTAATTTCTTCCGTCCGGATTATGCGCCTACGCCAGAATTACAGCAGTTAGGGCTGGTGGCGCCGGAGCAGCAAATCGTAACCGACAGCAATGCGCTTAATATGCAAAACCATTTATATGCGCAAACCTTCCAAAGCATTTTTGAAGCGATAAACAACCCGGGACAGTATCAAATGCTGGGCCGCTTAAAACCCTATGCTGATTTGCTGCGTGAACAAGGCTTATCGGCGTTACTCGATCACTATGCCTTATTGTTGCTGGCCGGTGACATGCCACAACCTTTGCGGCAAATGTTAACCGAACTTGCCAGCGGATTAAGTGGACTGAGTGCTGAACAGCAAGCGGCCGCGCTGTTATATTTCATCGTCATTTCACCGCAGTATGCGGTTCAGCGATAGGAGCCTCATGATGCAACAGCAATCCAGACGGCAATTATTAAAAAACATGCTGCAAGGGAGTCTTGGTCTCGCCGCATTATCGTCCTTGCAGCTGACGGCGATGCAAAAAGCCTTGGCAGCGCAATCTGCCCCGATCACCGACTACAAAGCTTTGGTGTGTGTATTTTTGTTCGGTGGCAATGATTCCGCCAACATGTTGGTGCCATTGGCTGGCGACAGTCTGGCGGACTATGTGACGGCGCGGCAGAGTCTGGCGGTCAGCGGAGCGCTGCCAATCAGTCCAAGAACCGCCGTGAATGATGGTATTGGCTTGCATCCGGCTCTGGCGTCGTTACAGCTGCTCTTTAATACCGGGGAATTGGCCATCGTGAGTGGCGTCGGTGCCTTGCAGCAACCGACCACGAAAATTCAGGTACAACAAGGTAATGCGGTATTGCCAAAAAATTTGTACTCGCACAATGACCAGCAGGCAACCTGGATGCGCGGACAGGAGCCGCAGAGCTTCGATCGTGGTTGGGGCGCACAAATGCTGGAGCTATTAGAAAGCAGTCCTGATTTCAGTAGTTGTATTAGTTTATCCGGTACCAATTTATGGCAACGCGGGCAATTGCTACAGCCTTTTGGCATGTCAGCCAATGGTGTGCCCAGTTTATCGGCGCATAGCGGCAATAGTAGTCGGGCGCTGTTACTGAAAAATTTACAGGCTTCTTTGTTGGCGCAGCAGACACATCCGCTGGCAAATTTGTACGCACAATCGAATAGCGCGGCGCAGGCACGCAGTGTGATTGTGGCTGATGCGCTGACACAGGCGCCGACACTGAATACCCAATTTGCTGCAGGGAATAATCTGGCGCAACAGCTGAAGATGGTGGCCAGGCTGATGAGTGTGCAGAGTCAATTGGGCGTTGGCCGACAAGTGTTTTTTGTTGGAATGGGCGGTTTTGATACCCATGATGATCAAAATACAGTGCATCCAGCTTTACTTGGAAATTTAAGTGCCGCTTTGGCCAGTTTTCAACAGGCGACCGCAGAGCTTGGTCTGGCACAACAAGTGACAACATTCACGATGTCTGATTTTGGCCGCACGTTATCTTCCAATGGTGATGGCACCGACCACGGCTGGGCCGGCAATCAACTGGTGCTGGGAGGCGCTGTGCAAGGTGGCGACATCTACGGTCAACTAGTGCAACAACGGCTTGGCTCCGAGTTTGATGTCGGTGGCGGTCGGATGATCCCAACCACTGCCAATGTGCAGCTGTTTGCCAGTCTCGCTCACTGGTTTGGCTTGTCGGAGAGTCAGCGCCGACAACTTTTCCCGGCGCTTGCAGCCTTTGACCCAGCACTGATGCCGCTGTTTAAACCGACATAACAACCGAGACTTTTTTGTGCGCCGTCAACCGGCCGAGCTTTTATAAAGCAACATACAGCAAAGCTTTAATCGACACGGGGCTCACATTCAATCTGATGTGAGCCCTATTTTTTTGGTTTGTTTTTGTATTTTTTTTACACAAGGCTTGCTTTGTTACTGTATGGCACATAGTATTTGCTGTGTGACGCATAGTATATGACGTACAGTATTAATTGCCGCTACTTAAAGGGGCATATGGAAGCAGGAATATGATCCGAAAAACCAGGGTCGTGACCAGCAAGGACTGAAAATGACCGATAGCAGATTAGACAAAATGCGCGGAGAGCTGCGCCGCGGCGTGCTGGTGCTGGCGGTATTGTCGTCGCTGAAGCAGCCACATTATGGTTATTCCCTGCGCAAGCAATTGCAGGACGCTGGCATCGATATTGATGAAGGCACCTTATACCCGCTGGTTAGACGGCTGGCGGAACAAGGTTTACTGGACAGCGAATGGCAACAGGCCGAAGGGCGTGAACGTCGTTACTACCAACTTTCAGCGCTTGGCAGCGAATTACTGCAGCAACTGACCGACGAATGGCAGCAGCTGAATGGTGCGCTTGGCAACTTATTGGAGAAACCATAATGGAACTGGTCGATCGTTATATCCAGGCAGTACAACGTTATTTGCCCGAAGAAAACAGAGCGGACATCGGCCGCGAGCTGAGCTCACATCTGCTCGATCAGCTGGAAAGTCAGCAGGATGAACTTGGTCGACGGCTAACAGATGACGAAGTCGCGGCAACATTGCAATCGTGGGGACATCCACGGCAAGTGGCGGCGAAATATGTACCGCCGACACCATTGGTCAGCTCGGAACTGATGCCTGTGTACAAACAAACCCTGATCTATGTGTTTGGGTTGATTTTTTTACTGCAGTGTCTTGGCAGTGGAATGGCGTTGCTGCAAGCCGATTATCTTAAAATTCTGCAGTTTTTCTTGCAGTTGTTATTTGGTTTTTTTGATACCGCCGCAACGGCTTTTATGGTGGTGACGCTGGTGTTTTATGCTTATAGCGCAAGCGGAGCCGATGATAGCTGGTTGCTGTCGAAGCAATGGCGGGCGCAGGATTTACCGCCGGTGAGCCGCTCCTGGCAGCAAATGAGTACCACCGATTTACTGACCGATCTGGCCACCTCCGCTTTTTTGCTGCTGATTTTGTGGCCCTCGCTGTGGATGTCGGCAGAAACTTTGGCCAGTACCAGAGTGGCATTCAATCCGCTTTTGCAGCAGTGGTTCCCAGGGCTTACGGCGCTGCTCGTGACCGCATTACTGGTAAATTTGTATTGGGCCTTTCGTCCGTACTGGACCAAAACCTCTCTTAGTATCAATGCAGGGCTTAACATCTTGTTTAGTATATCTTTTTTGGCACTGTGGCTGTCATCGTCATTGCTGGTGGCAACCGACAATCCGTTGCCAAGATTACTGACTATTGCTGATTTAGACCGGGTGGCGCGCAATATATGTCTGTTTGCCGGACTGTTTTGCCTGTACGAAGTGGGGCGCGATCTGTACCGGTTACGGCAATTGTCCGCGAAAGCTGACGCTTAAGTCGCCGTTAGCAATTGGCAACTTCCCGGCGAGCAGCAGTCATTTGTCCGAATGGCTGCCGGGATTTTTCTGGAAAAATATATCGGTCCGCTAGTCGGTTGATTTGCTAGAGATTTTTCCTGTCAATAATTCAGATACAAAACCTAACAAGAATTCTGGTGTTAAAGCGAAGCGTTCTCAATTGCATGTGTATGATTTTGTTCGTGTTTTCTTGTGGTAATGCTCGACTTTCAGCGTAAGTTGACTAAAATGGTCAACAATTGCTGCGACACTTTTATACACAGCTGTCGCTTTCACTGTGCTCAATCCGGTTTTAAAAAGGAGCTAAGCCATGCAAGGCCATCCCGTTATTCTCACCGTGCTCAATGAAGTACTGACTTCAGAACTCACCTCCATCAATCAGTATTTCTTACACGCCCGTATCTACAAAAATTGGGGCTTAGCTGAGCTCAACAATACCTGCTACAAAAAATCAATTCGCGATATGAAACAAGCGGATGAATTAATTGAACGCGTGTTGTTTTTAGAAGGTTTACCTAATTTACAAGCGCTGGGCCGGTTACGCATTGGCGAAGATACTGAAGAAATGCTGCAGTGCGATTTAGATTTTCAACAAGAACAACTCCCATTGCTCAAACAAGCGATTGCGCTTTGTGAGCAACACCAGGATTACGTCAGCCGGGAAATGCTGGTAGAAATTCTGGAGCATGAAGAAGAACATATCGATTGGATCAACGCGCAGCAATATCAGATTGGCGTGATGGGTCTGCCAAATTACCTGCAATCGAAAGTAGGGGAATAACATATGCACGGCCAACAACAAATTATCGATGCACTGAACGTTTTACTCGCTAATGAGCTGAGCGCTATGGACCAGTATTTTATCCATTCGCGGATGTACAAAGACTGGGGTCTGCACAAGCTGTTTGAGCGGATCGACCACGAAGTGGAAGACGAAAAAGGTCACGCCTCACTGATTATCGAACGGATTTTATTCCTCGAAGGCACGCCGGATATGGTGACCCGCGATGGTCTGCAAGTGGGTAAAGATGTGCCTTCGATGCTGCAAAATGATCTGAACGTTGAATATGCAGTGGGTGCTTTACTGAAAAAAACCATGGCGTTGTGTGAGCAACAACAAGACTTTGTCACCCGCGCGATGTTGCAACAATTGCTGGATGATACTGAAAACGACCATGCGAAATGGTTAGAGCAGCAACTGCGTCAAATTCAAATGTTCGGTTTACAGAATTATTTACAGGCGCAGTTATAAGCCTGAAACTTGGGCAGGCAGCCTTTTGAGGTGCTGGTGAAAACCAGCACCTTTTTTATTTACTGCTTTGTCTCTGCTCTGCGTTGTTCAGACTTTTTCATTCGTTGTTGCAATTCCAGCAACTGTTGATGCCTTTTAGCTGCTTCAGCATTAAAGGGCAGTTCAAAGCCGGTGGCTTTAAACAACTCTCGATGTTCTGGCGATGCGACTTCAGATAAGCGTTTTAAATGCTCACTGCTTAATTGCTTGAAGTTGCTTAAGTACTGCTGCAAATCTTCTGAGCTTGCATTAAACATCATCATAAACATCATGACCGTGACATCTACTTCTTCTGCTGGTATGTCTTGTTTTTGTAACATCAGGTCTTTCAAACCTTGCCAATCTTTCTTCTGAACTAATTCAGCATTTTGCCTCGCGGAGGCTAAATCTTGGCTAGTTAAATCTTTCATCCGCTGAGATGATTCCTGCTGGCTCTTGAGAAATTTAAGATAATACCGTTCTGGTAAATCCCTGACTGTTGCAATGCCAATCGGCCATTGCTGAGCTTTTGGGCAAGTTGCAACTTGTTGTAACAGCTGGTTAAATTCAGTCTGCACTTGCTGCAAGGCCTCTAGCTGTGTCGTGTCTTGGCCCTCTTTTTCAACGAGCAGTTCCGGTTGTTGTTGTAATAGCTCACTTAATTGCTGCGATTCTTGTTCCGGCAATAGTAAAAGCCATTGTCTTCGCACATCAGCCGCCCGCGGCAGGATCCCTGCGGTCAATAAAGTTCGGATCTTGCTGATTTGTCGCTCCAGTTGTTGCTCTGAAGTGGGTAAGGGTATCAGATCAAAAGCATTGGGCGCCTGAGGCTGCAAACTGGCCGGGATACCTAAGGACCGCCAATAGTCAAACAACACAGCGCTGGAGTTTTCAGCGGCCAACAAGGTTAAATTGTAGCTGCGAAAGTTATCCTGCCATTGTTGGTTCAATTCACCTTTAAAGTGTTGCTGCACCATATCGATCAGCGGCAATGGCAAATCGAGCGTAGTAAAAGCGGCTAAATCGGCAAGAAATGGCTGAATACCCGCGTCGATAAACTGCTGAATGGTTGTAAAAGGGATCTGTGGATTTGCGACAATAATGACCCCGAGCAGACTCTGATTCATATCCCAGGTCAGCTTATGCCGGTCAGCTTTTGGATATTGCTGAATGAACTGAAGCACTTGCGCATAGTCTTGTTTTGCTATGGCAGATTGCAACCGAATGATGTCATTGTTGTTGGGCATGATTGTATTCACGGTTTTCTTAAAGTGGGTGAAGTTCTGTTTTTGCGCCGATTGTCGAAACTGAAACACCTCCAAATCTCCGCCGACAGCCTGTAAAGCCTGCAGTGTCACCGGCTTTTGAATGCCCAGTTTTATGTGTAAATCAATCAGTTGATTGGTAAGGCTCACCCGCTGCTGCTGA
>JAHJNE010000058.1 GCA_018820995.1 Gammaproteobacteria bacterium
CAATTACCAGCTGACAGTGACGTTCCAAGGTGCTACCAGCGGCGGTGGTGGTACCGAGCCACCTCCAACCACCAGCTGCAGTTATGGCAGCAGACCAGCCAAGCCTTCAGGGTTCACCAGCTATCTGGTTGGGAGTAGTGTCGATAACTGCCCGGCATTAACCGCCGGTCAAGGTTCATTGTTGCTGATGGGCGGCGGGACTGATGTTGATGCGGCTTTTAGTCTGCGGGTTGGGCCACAAATCAAAGGTGGCAATGTGGTTGTGCTACGCACCTCAGGCACCGATGCCTATAACAGCTACCTGCAAGGATTGACTAATGCAGCGTCCGTCGAAACTTTGATTATTGATACCGCTGCCAAAGCCAATTCTGCTTATGTGGAATGGGCAATCAAGTCTGCTGAAGCGGTGTTTATTGCTGGTGGCGACCAGTCTGCCTATTTAAATGCCTGGCAGGGCACCAAGGTGCAAGCGGCGATTGAACATGTCTATGGTAAAGGCGGCGTGGTTGGCGGTACCTCCGCTGGTAACCATGTACTTGGCAAATTCGTTTACGATCCAGATGGTGTTTCCGGTGCCGTCAGCAGCGAAGTTGTCACCAACTATTGCCATAATACGGTCAATATCAGCACCAATTTCCTGAATTTCCCATTGCTCGCCAATACCATTACCGACACCCATTTCCGGCAACGGGATCGCATGGGACGCTCGGCGGTGTTTCAAGCCAAATTAGGGGCTAGCGGCCGGGTGATTGCGGTGTCTGAGGCCACCTCGTTGTTTGTGACAGCGAATGGTGTTGGTGTGGTGGACGGCGCTAACGAAGCCTATGTGCTGCGTGCGGATGGCCAAACGCAATATACCCAAATTACTTGTGGGCAGCCGGTGCGGATCAACGATTTACTGCGGTATAAGTTAGTACCGGGTGATAGCTATAACCTGTCGAACAATACTACCAGTATTGTGCCGACCCGGTTAAGTATTGATGGCCGTAATACCAGTTTTTATACCCCGGCATCGCCTTATTAATTAAGGTATCTGTTTAATCTGACAGTAGGGCTTTACCGCCTGCTGTCAGGTTTTTTCCGCAGTTTACTTCTTTCCAACCTTGGCTATATTCATTGAGTCATTTGACATAACTCGAAGGATAACCAAATGGATATCAATTATTTAGCCGTTGTTGTTGCAGCAATTTCCGCCTTTATGCTGGGTGGTTTATGGTATAGCCCGGTGTTGTTTGGCAAACGTTGGATGCAAGAAGCCGGTTTGACCGAGCAGCAATTGCAGCAAGGTAATATGAAAGTTATTTTTGGTGGCGCTCTGCTGCTGAATTTAGTCAGCGCAGCGGTTTTTGCGCTGTTTTTGGGGCCGCAACCGAGTTTAATGCTGGGCTTAGGCGCTGGCTTCTCAGCGGGGTTTTGTTGGGTTGCCGCTAGTTTTGGCGTTTGTTATTTGTTTGAACGTCGCTCGATGGCGCTATTCTGGATCAATGGTGGTTATTGCACGCTGCAATTTACCTTGTATGGCCTGATTTTTGGGCTGTGGCCTTAATGCTGTAAAGATTTCAACATCTGAGATTTGAAGTTTCGGCGCCATGTAGATGGTGCCAAAACTTCTATTTTTACCAAATTAGCAGCTTTTTTCTTTGTCGAAACAGACATCTAAGCAGGCGTCTCAATCGGTGTCGTGGCAGTCGCCTGCGAGGGTGTCATTGCAAAGAGCAGTCAGTTGGTTGGCTTAGTTCCTGACATACCAAGTCACTCAAATGCCTAATCGCCTTATTACCTAGTCGCCTTATTACTTAGTCACTCAAATGTTTAGACAAACGAGCCAGCAGCTCGCCATCAATTTGCACTGCTTTGCCGGTTTTTTGATCCAGACAGACAAAAGTTATATCGGCATCGGCGACCACAGTATCGCTGCCAGCGACGGTGATTTGTTGATGGATCACCGCACTTTTGCCGCCGACCTTACTGAATTGGGTGGCAATCTGCAGCGTTTGGCCATTGGTGGCGGCATGTCGGTAATTGATATTGATGTTGACAATAATCCACGCCAAATGTTGACTGGCAAAGAATTCTACGTCGCCGGCATCTTCTAAATAGCTCCAGCGCGCTTCTTCTAAAAACTCCAGATAGCGGGCGTTATTCACGTGTTGATAAATATCTAAATGATAACCACGGACTTTAATTTTCGTTAGATGCGGCATAGTGATGTTCTCTGGTAAGACCTGTTTTGGCGATTGTGACCGAAAACAGTGACAGCAGCAAGCTCAACGCTCCGGTGAAAGATACTCGCGATCGTTAAAAGTCCGTAACCACTTGGGCTGGTAAATGGCCATCAAAGTGATCGCCGCGCCATTGAGAAGAGCTTCCGGAAACCACGCCAGCAAGGCAAATAGCAGATAGTTATCTTCAATGGTCGCCCAGTCATAACGATCATCCCACCAAAGTAGCAGTGAACTGATGCTCAATTGCAGCGCGATGGTGAGTGCCGCCGCAATAAAACCCGCGACAAAAATGTACACAAACAGCTGACGGGGTAGGTAATGGTAACTCAGTAAGAACAGCAAATAGCTAAAGAGCCCGGGCAGGATAAAATGGCTGATCGCAAACAAGCCAGCATCGGCCAGAGGGAGTTTGCCAAAGGCCACTAGCAGCAACGTGGGCGTGAGACAAAGCAACATCGCAATACG
>JAHJNE010000533.1 GCA_018820995.1 Gammaproteobacteria bacterium
ACAGCCCGGCGGACTAAATCTTCCGGGCTTAACAGACCATCCGAGCAAAAGGTATGGCTGTGTAAATCTATTTTCATCAGCAGATCCGGCAAAGTATTGAAGTCAAAAAGAACGTGACCTTGAATCAGCGGGTCGCTTTTAATGGGGGCATTGTGCCATAAAAAGTAAACCGACCTGAATTAATCTCTGTAAAACCAGCATGCAGCAACGCTGAAATCATCAAGCCTCAAATGACCATCGGTTCTAAACGGTCGTTGCCGCATCTTAACCGCCTTCTAAACTTAGAAAACTCCCCTAAAGTTCCGTTGTGAATACTAGAAAATTAGCCCACCAAAATTAGACATCTTCACGTCTAAACGTTTTATTTTTGATTTCCACCAATTTCGTCTTGACGGCCTACCCCAAATTGAGGTTTTATAGCGGCATAACTTTTCAGGGTGCATTTTGATGCTGCAACGTACTTCGCAATTTACCAAAGCAATCGGCTGGTGGTGGCATACTCCTTAACGGGCGTGTGTTGGCGATGTTTACCCTTAAATAATCCCAAGAAGCCCGTTTAATCAAACGGGCTTTTTTTATGTCAATTTTAAACCAAAGAGAAGTAGCAGTATGAGCACAGTAATGTTGATTTCGTGGCGATGGTGGCAATTTTCGGGGGCAACTTCAGGGCCCAGTGTCGATGATTGTAATATCTAACCTCAGGAATTATTTATGATTTTTAGCCATATCACCACCGAAATCGGTCAGGTTGCCAGTATCAGCCAAACCGTCCCTTATCAAGCCGACCCGCTGGCTTGTTATCAGCAGCTTGCTGCCGACAGTCCTTATTCTTTATTGCTCGAATCTGCGGAAATTGACAGCAAAGACAATTTAAAAAGCCTGATGTTGATTGACGCCGCGCTGCGGATTGAATGTCAGGATCAACAAGTCAGCATCACCGCGATAAGCGAAAATGGCGCCTTGTTATTGCCCTTTATTGCGCAAAAGCTCGAATCACAGGCGACCATTGGTGGCAATAACCCACTGTTGATAAATTTTAAACGCCCAGATCCGCTGCTCGACGAGGACAGCAAACTGGTCGCCCCCCACCCATTTGACGTCCTTCGCACCTTACAACAGCAACTTCAAAATCAAAGCGACGAGCCTTTTGCGGTGTTCTTAGGGGGGGTCATTGGCTACGACATGGTGGCAACGGTTGAAGAATTACCACAAGTGCCAACCGCTGAAAATCAATGCCCGGATTATCTGTTTTATTTAGCGGAAACGGTGCTGGTGTTAGACCATCAAACACAGCAAAGCCGGTTAATTGGCAACATCTTTTGTGGCGACAGCGCCATGGCCAACTGTTTTGTTGTGGGCAAGCGGTTAGAGCAATTAAGTGCAGCGTTAAAACAACAGCCGCAGTTTCTGCCAGCGACAGCCACTACAAACATGGCGACAGCTGCCGAAGTCGACATCACCGATGCAGACTTTGTCGCACAGGTGGAAATGCTCAAACACAATATTGTCGCTGGCGACGTATTTCAGGTGGTGCCAAGTCGTTGTTTCAACCTGCCATGCCCTTGTCCACTCAGTGCTTATGCCCGCTTAAAAACGCAAAACCCAAGCCCGTATATGTTTTTCTTAAAAGATCCGGCCTTTACGCTCTTTGGCGCGTCACCGGAATCGGCGTTGAAATTTGATGCGCAAAGCCGTCAGGTCGAAATTTACCCGATCGCTGGCACCCGCCGCCGCGGTTTTAATGCCAAGGGGCAAATCGATCGCGATTTAGATAGCCGGATTGAACTCGAATTACGTCAGGATGAAAAAGAAAAAGCTGAACATCTGATGCTGGTTGATTTAGCCCGCAATGACGTGGCGCGGATCAGTGTTCCGGGCAGTCGTTACGTCAAAGAATTACTGAAAGTTGATCGCTACTCTTACGTGATGCACTTAGTCTCTCGCGTCGTCGGCACGCTGAAACCTCAGCTCGATGCGCTGCACGCTTATCAAGCCTGTATGAATATGGGGACTTTAGTAGGCGCGCCTAAAGTGCGGGCGGCTGAACTGATTCGGCAGGTCGAAGGAAAACGTCGTGGTAGTTACGGCGGCGCCGTCGGTTACCTCGCTGGTAACGGTGATTTTGATAGCTGTATTGTGATCCGAAGCGCTTATGCCAACAACGGTATGGCTTATATTCAGGCAGGTGCCGGCGTGGTCTTTGATTCTGTCGCACAAGCCGAAGCGGATGAAACCCGCAGCAAGGCGCAAGCGGTAATTAGCGCCATTTTGGCCGCTGGGGGTGCAAAATGAGCCAATTAAACCAACAAACAATTGTTTATCTACTTGATAACAAAGATTCTTTCACTTACAACCTGGTCGACGAACTGGCACAACTCGAGTGTGAGTTAAAGCTCTACCGCAACACAGTGCCAGCGGCGTTTATCTTTGACAAAATGCAGCAAGACCAACAATCCGGTGCCAATGTGGTGTTGTTACTCTCACCAGGCCCAGGGGCGCCGTCGCAGGCAGGTTCAATGCCGGCACTGATTGCGCTTTGTGCCGGTATTTTCCCCATGCTTGGTATTTGTTTAGGGCATCAGGCGTTGGTTGAGCATTATGGCGGCGAAGTTGGCCGCGCCGGTGAGACTGTACATGGTAAAACCTCTCTCATTACACTCTGTGATCATCCGGTATTTGCGGGTTTACCAAGACCTTTCCCAGTGGCACGTTATCATTCTCTGATGGCGACCCAGATGCCAAATGCATTACAAGTCATTGCCAATTATCAACATATTCCAATGGCAATTGTGCATGAAGCAGACCGCGCACTTGGCTTTCAATTTCACCCGGAATCGATTTTAACCACTTTGGGTAAGCCGTTACTGGCACAAAGTCTGGCTTATCTCACGACGGCAAAAAACACCGGAGCTGTGTTATGAATCAACTACAACCTTCAACGCAGGCATCGCCAGAGCAACAGCAGCACAAAAACGTGCCTTTTGCTGCACAGCCCTATTTGCACCAATTACTGGCCGGCGAAAGCCTGAGTCAGCAGCAAAGCGAAACCTTTTTTAGTGCCGTTGCCAAAGGCGAAGTAGAGCCCGTGCTGCTGTCGGCGGTGCTAGTGGCATTAAAACTAAAAGGTGAAACCGCCGATGAAGTGGCGGGCGCTGCACTGGCGTTTCGCAAAGCGGCCACAAGCTTCCCTGCCTTAGATTTTGCCAGCATTGATTGCTGTGGCACCGGCGGAGATGGCAGTAATACCATCAACATTTCAACGACAGCCGCGCTGGTTGCGCCCGATTTTGATCTAAAAGTGGCCAAACATGGCAATCGCTCCGTATCGTCACAAAGTGGCTCGGCCGACTTGCTGGAACAGTTGGGTGTCAACATTCAGCAAACTCCGGCAACTGCGGCAACGGCGTTACAACAAGCCGGTGTCAGCTTTTTATTTGCACCGGTCTATCACCCGGGTATTCGCCATGCCATGCCGGTGAGAACAGCGTTAAAAACACGCACTTTATTTAACCTGCTAGGGCCGCTACTAAATCCGGTGGCGCCAGAGTTTCAACTGCTCGGTGTTTACGATGCAAAGCTATGTAACCTGATGGCTCAGGCGCTGTTGCAGTTAGGCGTTAAACGCGCCTGGGTGGTGCATGGAGCTGGCTGTGATGAAATTGCTTTGCATGGCGTCACACAAGTCACTGAAATAAAAAATGGCAAGCTGCATCAGTTTGAACTGACCGCTGCCGATTTTGGGTTACCGGTTATCGCACTCAGCGAATTGGCAGGTGGCGATCCAGCGCAAAACGCTGCGGCCAGCCGTGCCATTCTCAGTGGCACAGCACCACATGCACATTTAGCTGCGATTGCGGCGAATGTTGCGGCGATGCGAAAAATTGCCGGTC